>NZ_JBBEWO010000001.1:0-288535 GCF_038739805.1 Blautia acetica
GAATCAGGAAAAATATCTCCGGGTATTTCTCACAGATGGAGATGTTCCGATTGATAATAATGCATCCGAAAGGGCAATCCGGGGTTTCTGTATCGGAAAGAAGAACTGGCAGATGATCGATACGATTCATGGATCCAAATCTTCCGCAATCATTTACAGTATTGTAGAAACTGCAAAAGCCAATAATCTGAAACCTTTTGATTATGTGCAGCATCTCCTGGAAGAGATTCCGAAACACATGAATGATAAGGATTGTTCTTTTCTGGAAGATCTTCTGCCCTGGTCAGGAAAACTTCCGGCAGGGATCCGCAAAGCTTAAATATCGGTGGCTGCAAAGCAGCCGCCTAAAAATGTCAAGGTACTCGCTATTTTGCGTTTACGAGAGTATGAAACTTTTTCTGTAAAATAAGAGGGGGTAAGTTGAGAAGTACCCGCCAAAATATAATGCGGTAGAATATAAAATCGCTCCAGCCCTTTGCGAGTTGGAGCAATTCACTATAATTCATATGCGATTTTTGATAGACTGGAGTTTTCACTCCAGGGTGCAAGTTCTGCGAGCTGTTCGTCCGTAATTTCTTTTGTGGGCCGATGCTCCAGTAGAAATTTCAGGCATCCGTATATATTCAGATTATGTACCTTTGCCATTTCAACCATTGTGTAGACCATTGCATTGGCATAGGCCCATCCACAGAATTACTAAACAGCCAGTTCTTCCGATTAACGGCAAACACGCGGATTTCATTCTCGCTGAGATTGTTGGTAAAGCTACAGCGTCCATCTTCCAAACAGGTCTCTGCAGTATCCCGGCAGTTAAGCACATAATTCACTGTTTTTTTCATACGAGTATTCCGGACTGGCTTGCGAGGCCTGCTGGTGGCAGTGTGAAAAGGAGAAATAAAAGACACTGGAACAATTTCATCAGGTAGATGGCATTTTTAAGAAGTTCAAGAAACGCATATTTATCGTTATCAAATTTATTTTGGCAATCGGTAAAAAATCTGCCAAAGAAAGCGGTTTGTATGGTATCGTGTAAATATAACTCCTTTACTGGTAGATATGGTTAATTGTTATTGGACGTCTCAATTTTAGCATAAATCAGTGAGGAGTTATTTTGTAGTAAAAAGAATCCCGTATTTATGCGGGTTCTGGCGTTTCGCAAACGCCTAAGAGAGATATTAAATAGGAGGAGAGAAAGGATGTACAAATTTTTAAAAAATACCGTAGTGTGTATTCTGGTAATGACATGTTTGGTTATGTTGGGAAACAGCAGAGTTCTTGCAGAAGGTGATATGAATGACAACATGCAAAACATGAATAGGTCCGGAATGGAAGAGGGAATAAACATTGGAGAGGCATTGAATGCAGGACAGGAGGTTTCGGTTTCTCAGTATGGGGCAGAGTGTACTGATATCTGGCTGGAAGGAACTTATTTGTACGAAGAGGCGTGGCAGATACTTGAATTGGTAAATCAGGAGCGGGCGAAGATTGGTGTACCGAAAGTTACTATGGACAAAGAGTTACTGCATGCTGCGATGACAAGAGCAATAGAAACTCAGATAGATTTCTCTCATACACGGCCAAATGGAGAGAGTTGTTTTTCTGTTTCGGATAAGGCATTTGGGGAAAATATCGCAGCGGGGAACTCTACCGCAGAGGGAACAATGAGACAGTGGATGAATTCACCAGGGCATAAAGCAAATATACTCGATAAAGACTTTTCAATCATGGGAGTAGGATGCTTTACGCAAGGCGGGATTAGATACTGGGTACAATTATTTGGAACCTCAGAAGCTGTATCTACAGATGAAAGACAAAACATTGACACACAAGAAGCGGTTCAAGTGATTACGGATAATATTCAATGTCAAATGAATGTGGGAGATCCGTATCGATTGGCAAGAGGAGAAAAAGAGGACTATGATGGAAAATTTGTGTTGTTAAATAATGGATGGAATATAGCCGTCACATGGATTTTGCCGTCAACAATTGAGTGGAGTAGCTCTGATACAAAAATATTTCAAGTTGATACATTGGGACATCTGACAGGAATAAAAGTCGGTTCAGGAACACTATCAGCAAAGCTGAAGGCAAGACCAGAGATACAGGGCACACTTGGAATTAATGTATATGATCCTTATGGTTTAGAAAATGTAAAAAATCTAAAAGCTGCTTCATCGGGGAAAAATAAAGTCTTTTTATCATGGCAGACAGCTGGGAATGCGGAAGGCTATTTGATTTACGCACAGAAGAATGGGAAATACGGCTATGTAGGAATGACAACAAAGGGAACTACATTTACAGACACAAAGGCATTAGATACAGATTACAATTATTATTGGGTATTCCCATATGTTACGGATCAGAACACAGGAAAAATGATTCCAGGCCCATGTGAAAAATACGTGTATGCAAAAGGAATCATTCCGGCAGTAGAAAATCTGAAAGCATCTTCTGTAAAAGGTGGAGTAAAACTGACATGGACAGAACAAAAGGATGCCGAAGGATATCTTGTCTATGGACAAAGAGTCGGTGGGAAATATGGTTATGTAGGGATGACAACGAAGGGAACTACATTCACAGATACGAAGGCTTCCAAAACTGCATATAACTATTATTGGGTATTTCCATATCACAAAGATGGCCAGGGGAATATGATTGTTGGTGGAACACCGAAGTATACATATGGACGTGCGTTATAAAACGAATTTTAAGAAATAGAAATTTATTATATTAGGGGTAAGCTTATGAAAAAACGAATGATTACATTAGGAACAGGTTTGATGCTAGGCATTTCATTGTTGTACAATCCTACGGCAACTGTTGTGTTTGCAGAGGAAACAGAGACGATGAATGAAACACAGGAAGTAAATGCACCTGAACAGATGGATCAGAAGTTTCATATTACAGTGGTACAGCCGGAAGCCGGAACCGTGACGCTGAGTAGTAACACAGCAAAAGAAGGAGAAACGGTTACAGTAAAAGTGGAACAAAGTGAGGGAATTCGCGTTGAAACTGTAGAGGTTACAGATGCTTCTGTATCAAAACAAGATGATAATATTTACACATTTCAGATGCCTGCAAGAGATGTTACAGTTGAAGTTATCAATCAATCGCTAGATGAAAAACACAAGGTATATATATCAGTGTCAAATCCTGCAACAACAAAGGTACCGGTGGGAACAGATTGGCATGAGGTAGTTGCAGGAGTTACTGAATGTAAAGCATGTGGATTTAAAGGAAGTAAAGAAAACATACGTCTGATAAGTGGTTCTTTTAACCAAGTAGGCAGTGCAACATTGAAGTTAGCATATTCAGAGGAGCATAACGGAATCCTTCATGAAACAACTGAGGAGTATACTTATACTGTAATAGATGGCTATAATGTCTATATATATCAGGAACCTGAAGCGGGCTGGCTTTCTGTTGATAAGGAAATAGCAAAAGCCGGCGAAATTGTTACTGCGACCGTAAAACCAAACCAGGGATATAAAGTAGATGCCGTAAGAGCATATGACAATAATGCGAAAAAAGTAAGTGAAAATACTTATACATTTGAGATGCCAGCAGAGAATGTAACAGTGTTTGCGATATATTCAAGGACATCTTTTACAACAGCAGTGACCAATTTAAAGAGTGTTCCAGCTGGAAAACAAAAGGTAAAACTTACTTGGAATTCCGCAGAAGGGGCAGAAGGTTATCTCGTTTATGCGCAGAAGAATGGGAAGTATGGTTATGTAGGAATGACAACAAAGGGAACTACATTTACGGATACAAAAGCATTAGATACTGATTATAATTATTATTGGGTATTCCCATACGTTACGGATACTGATACTGGAAAAATGCTTCCTGGAAAATGTACAAAATATGTATGGGCAAAAGGTGTGATTCCGGCAGTGCAGAACCTGAAAGCATTTTCTGCAAAAGGTGGAGTAAAACTGACATGGACAGAGCAAAAGGATGCTGAAGGATATCTTGTCTATGGACAAAGAGCCGGTGGGAAATACGGCTATGTAGGAATAACAACAAAAGGAACAACATTTACAGATACTAAGGCTTCCAAAACAGCATATAATTATTATTGGGTATTCCCATATCATAAAGATGGTCAGGGAAATATGATTGTGGGTGGAACACCGAAGTATACTTATGGAAGAGCATTATAGAAATTATTTATAGTATGAATCAAACAAAATAGTGGGGTGTTAAAGTATAAAAATAACCATTGGAAGATTTGATGAAAGAACATCCCCAAGGAAGATATTAAAATTCAAAGCAGAATCAACAGGTAAAAATAAAGTGAGGTTGTCCTAGGAAAAGGTGTCGGAGTCAGAAGGATATGTTATTAATAGGCAGACTGGTAATGGAGAGGCAGAGGCTATAGGCGAAATAAAAGGGGGAAATACAACACAATTTGTGGATACAGCGACATCTACAACAGAGAGAAATTATTATGGATTTGTTGACAGAAAAGCAGGAAAAGAATATACTCGGAATGTTATAAAAATAAGAAGTTAGGTTTGAAAAGTGTAAAAAAAGATAATATACTGCGTATATACGATATCTGAAAAAATAAAACATTAAGAAACAGAAGGGTAAAAATATAACATGATAAAATCTTTTTTATATGGAAGTAAAGATAAAATGAAGTCAGCATATTTGTGGAATACCAGTGCAGCTATGCTAAACGCATTTCAGACAGTCTTTATATTGATGTTGATTTCCAGAATTGATCCCATTATAGATGCGGGGGTATTTACTATAGCATTTGCCATCGGAAATCTTATGCTGGCTGTGGGAAAATATGGAGTCAGACAGTTTCAGGTATCAGATATAAAGGAAAAATATAGTTTTAGAGAATATGTCTTTTCACGTGTTCTGACTAGCATACTGATGATTACTGCGTCGGTTGTTTATGTGGGATATTATTATGTGATGGGAGTATATAATACAGAAAAGTGCTTGGTAATCCTCCTGGTATGCATGACCAAAGTTGTAGATGCTGTAGAGGATGTATTCCACGGTCTGTTACAGCAACATCTCAGATTAGACATAGCAGGAAAAATTCTTACTATAAGAATCGTCAGCTATATTGTTGTGTATCTTATCGTTTATACAGTTACGCAGGATTTGCTTCTCACTTCCTTTATTGCATTTGTAGTATCTGTAATCCAATTTTTGTTATTAAATTACATAGCATTTAAAGCATTTGATATACAGCGAAAGAAAGAACTGAGGCGTGCCCAGGTGAAGAACCTGTGCATAGAATGTCTCCCTTTATTTATTTCTTCGTATTTAGTGATTTATATTGGAAATGCACCTAAATATGCGATTGATAAGGTGATGTCCAGCGAAGCGCAGGCTTGTTTTACATACATTTTTATGCCGGTATTTGTAATAAGTCTTTTAAGTCAGTTTGTTTATCAGCCTGTTATTAGTAAAATGGCATTGCTTTGGCATGAACAAAATATTCCGCAGTTAAAAAAACTGATTCTTAGACAGATAGGGCTTATTTTATTACTGTCTCTGGTAGCTGTTCTGGGCGGGGATGTGTTGGGAATTCCGGTGTTGTCGATTATTTATGGTATAAACCTTGATGCATATAAAACATCATTGGTAATTTTATTGATAGGTGGTGGAGCTTTAGCTTTTGTAAATTTTCTTCAAATGATTATTACAATAGCTCGAAAACAGAAATTATTAATTATAGGATATCTTCTGGCATTTCTAGCATTTCTGTTTTTTGGGAAAACAGTTGTAAAATATTATGGAATTGTTGGTATTTCTGTTTTTTATACTGCAGTTGTAAGCGGTATAGGGCTAGTGTTTGCACTGTTAACTATTGGAATTATCAGTAAAGGGGAGAGAAGACGATGAGAAATGATGCATTTTTAGTTCCGTTATGTATTATTCTTCTTTATATGAATTTTTTATGGGGTGTCACCAAGTGTTAAATGGAATGGAAAGCTGGAAGTATTCTTTCCATGCAAGATTGGAGGAAATACAACGGTTTTGGTTGTCTATTATTTAGCTTCGCCATTAAATCTACTGCTATTATTTATACCAGTGGGAAAATAGCCCAGTTTCTTACTCTTTTAATTATTTTAAAGATGTCCTTATGTGGAGTTACGACTTATTTGTATTTGTGGCAGATGAATTTATCAAAAGGTGTATTTGCGCTTTTTCTGTCAACAGGATATTCACTGATGGGATATAATATCCTTCAGTGTAGCAATATTATGTGATTGGATGGTGTTATTATTGTAACAGCAAAATAGCAAGTATCTTTTCAAAATCGTCATATATGAGATAATAGGCTCATTACTATAAAGTCAAAAAAGTTTAGTAATCAACTTTCTTGACTGGACTACAGGAGGTGAGTCATGAAATCTCACACAAGCTTAGTTACACAGCAAACACGTTTGAGTGAATGGGTTGAACTGGTCAGAGACTGTCAAAACCGCCCCAGGGTATGAAGATTGATGAATGGTGTCAACTACATAACATTACGAAAGCAAGCTATTATTGGAGACTATGAAAAGTACGGGAGGCATTTTTAGCAACTGTCTTGCCAGAATCATACGTTTTCAGTTTCATCTCGATCCTTATGATAAGAATACATTATTCTTGTTTTGTGGCAAGCGTACGGACCGGATAAAAGGACTCCTCTGGGAAGGGAATGGGTTCCTGCAAGGTTTGGAAATCATTGCCAAAAGTCCAATTGAAGAAGTTCCGAATCTGGCGTTTTCCATGTGATTTGTGCAAAACGTAGAAAATAAAACCATTTTTATTCATGTCGATTTATTCTGTGCGATATAAAATTTAAAGTTATTCACATCATGAAAGTTGATTATGAGTTTTTATATTCTCATGATTCAAAAACTTTTCAGATTATGGATAACAGTCATAAATATCTGAATTTCCGGCAGTTATTTTCAGGTATTCATGACTGTTATCCACCGTCAAAATGACGAAGGATACAGAAAGCAAAAATGGTAAAAACTTACCATTTCTGCTATAATACCACTCAGAAAGGCGAGGTTCGGTTATGGCAGTTGAGTATACGGAAGAACAATTAAATACAGTTGATAAGTCGCTTCTTATCCATCTGCTTTTGCAACAGCAGGAACAGTTGGAAGCCTTAACAAAGGAACTTTGTGCATCAAATGAAAAATGCAGCTTCTGATGGAAACAGTTACCGGATGCAATTTCCAGGTATATGCCAGCAAAACGGATGAACATATGGTCAAAGCAGACTATCCAAAGACCTTGTTACATGGAAGCCTGGTATCACTATCTCTGGTAGCTGCAATCATCAATGGAAAGTATGTGAATGCAGTCGGTTATGCTCTGAACCAGGAAAAACATCAAGGTACTCGCTATTTGGCGTTTACTTACAAATAAACTTACACTTCCCTTTTCTCACAATCTGTAGTAAGATTACAAAGGAAAATGAAAGTTTATAATAGAAATTTAGAAGGAGTACAAAAGTGGATAAAATAGCAGTTTTAATTCCATGCTATAATGAAAGCCAGACTATCGAAAAGGTAGTAAAGGACTGGAAACGAGAGCTTCCAGAGGCTGTCATTTATGTGTATGATAACAATTCAAAGGACGGAACGGATGAAATTGCCAGAGAAGCCGGAGCGGTGGTTCGTTACGAATACCAGCAGGGAAAGGGAAATGTCATTCGCCGTATGTTCCGGGAAATTGATGCCCAGTGTTATATTATGATAGACGGAGACGATACGTATCCGGCAGAGATGGGCAGAGAAATGGTAAATAAAGTGTTGGAGCGAAATGTGGATATGGTGGTTGGTGACCGTCTGTCTTCTACTTATTTTGAGGAAAATAAGCGGCCTTTCCACAATTTTGGCAATAGTTTGGTAAGAGGAAGTATTAACCGACTGTTCAGAAGCAATATCCGGGATATTATGACAGGGTACAGAGCGTTCAGCTATGAGTTTGTAAAGAGTTTTCCGGTATTGTCTAAAGGATTTGAAATTGAAACCGAGATGAGTATTCATGCGGTAGACAAAAATATGGCCGTGGAGAATATAATCATTGAATACAGAGATAGGCCGCAGGGAAGCGAATCAAAGCTGAATACGTATTCAGATGGCTTTAAAGTATTGAAAACCATTGGAAGGTTATACAAAAATTATAAGCCCATGCAATTTTTTGGTATGGTATCTTTACTGTTGTTTATTATAGCAGCCTGTATGTTTGTACCGGTATTGATTACCTATTTTGAGATTGGGCTGGTACCGAATTTCCCTACCTTGATTGTCAGTGGATTTATGGCATTGGCTGCTCTGCAATCACTGTTTTCCGGCATGATATTATCTACCATTGCGGAACGGGAAAGACAGGAATTTGAATTCAGACTACAGCTGGTTAGAAGAATGAAAAAGGATGAATTATGTTAAAAAAACTGATGAAAAAATATGAGGAGCTTATTATGTACATCATAGTAGGGGTATGTACTATGATAGTTTCTCTTGTATCGTATTTTATTATGGCAAATACTTTGCAGATGTATTATCAGGCAGCCAATATTATCAGTTGGGTGCTGGCTGTGGCATTTGCTTATGTGACCAACAAAAAGTATGTGTTTAAATCTCCTTATACCAGTGTTCAGGCGACAACAAAGGAATTGGTCAGTTTTGTATCCAGCAGGGTGGCCTCTCTTCTTGTGGAAATTCTGAGTATGTTTTTCTTTGTTCAGGTCTGTCAGATAGATGATAATATTGTGAAACTGATGAACCAGGTGTTGGTAACTGTGTTGAATTATATTTTCAGCAAATTCTGGGTTTTCCGAAAGGAGAAGCAGCACAGAGGACAAGCTGAATAAAGTATGGCACTGTACAAAGGAGGAAGAAGAAATATGTCAGAAAAGATATCACTGGTAGTTCCGTGTTATAACGAAGAAGAGGTTCTGCCCTACTTTTACGAAGAATTTTGTAAAGTTGCGGAAAAACTTTCGGAATTTCAGTTAGAAGTGATTTTTGTAGACGATGGTTCCAAAGACAGGACGCTGGCTATTGTAAAAGAGCTGGCAGAGAAAGATACCAGAGTAAAGTACCTGTCTTTTTCCAGAAATTTTGGAAAGGAAGCTGCTATCTATGCCGGATTTCAGCATGCAGACGGAGATTATGTGGCAATGCTGGATGCGGATTTGCAGGACCCGCCCTCGATGCTGCCGGAAATGCTTCGCGGTATCCGGGAAGAAGGCTATGATTCGGTAGCTACCCGAAGAGTCAGCCGGAAGGGGGAACCGCCTATCCGTTCTTTTTTTGCAAGACGCTTTTACAGGCTTATGAATCGGATTTCCACTGCGGAAATTATGGACGGTGCCAGAGATTATCGTTTGATGACCAGACAATTTAAAGAGGCAATTCTGGAAATTTCAGAATACAATCGCTTTTCTAAGGGGATTTTCGGCTGGGTCGGTTTTAAGACAAAATGGATAGAGTTTGAAAACGTGGAGAGAAAGGCGGGAGAAACCAAGTGGTCTTTTTGGAAGCTCTTTAAATACAGCCTGGAAGGGATTATTGGATTTTCTACGGCGCCCCTGGCTATGGTTTCTATGTTGGGAGTCGGTGTATGCTGTATTGCTTTTCTATTTTTAATCTTCATCCTTATCAGAACCCTTTGCTTCGGTGACCCAGTGGCAGGCTGGCCCTCTATGACCTGCATTATCCTCATGCTGGGGGGAATCCAGCTTTTGTGTATAGGAATTTTAGGTATGTATCTTTCAAAAACCTATTTGGAAACAAAGAAAAGACCCATTTACATCTGTGGGGAAACAAATATAAAAGATAAAAGTATACAAGAATAATGAGAGAGGTTGTTCTTTCCGATGATAAAGAGAGGACAGCTTCTTTTGAATGTTTAAAATATGAAGAAAAATGGAGAAGCAAATATGAGGAAACGATATGAAAGCTGGATATGGGCAGGAATTATTTTTTTCATAATTGTTGGGTTGTTTGTACTCATACAGGCAGCCAGTGGCCTTTATCCGTTTGGAAGTAAAACGAATTTGCTCTGGGATGAGGAGATTCAGTATGTGGATTTTTTTGCCTATTATCGTGATGTGTTGCTGGGGAAGGCGAAACTTGGCTATTCTTTTTCTAAGTCGGCTGGTGGTTCATTAGTGGCATTGTTTGGATATTATCTGGGCAGCCCCTTAAATTTGCTGGTTGTCTTTTTTGAAAAGGAACAGATTCCTTTGTTTTTGTTTTGGCTGACGGCAGGAAAACTGGGATTGGCAGGAATTACATGTTCTGTTTTTATCAAAAAGCGATTCTCTGGTATTTCCAAAGAAATGGTGTGCATGCTTTCCGTTGCCTATGGTTTGATGCAGTATAATATTCTACAGCTATCCAATATTATGTGGTTGGATGGGGTGATTTTACTCCCGCTGCTATTATTGGCTGTCTATGAATTTGTGCAGAGAGACAGAAAACTAGGGCTTTTTCTGGCTGTATTTTTTAGTATCGCGATCAATTGGTATACGGGATATATGATAGGACTTTTTTCGGTATGCTATTATTTTTATGAGAGAATTCTTGCATTTCATCAGATTACAAAAAAGGAATGGGGACGTTTTATTCTGGATACAGTAAAGTGCGGAGTGACTATGCTTTCAGGACTTTTGGCAAGCTGCTTTCTGTTTTATCCGATTTTTGTAGGGCTGAAAAAGGGAAAACAGGCCTTTAACCCGGAAATTTTTCAGTTTGGGACGTATGATTCTTTTATAGATGTCTTTCAGGGATTTGCATTGGGGAGTATCGTTCCTACGGTCTCCTTGTATTGTGGTCTTCTCTTTTTTGGCTTTTTTATTTATTTTTTTATTACGAAAGAGATAAAAATAAAGGAAAAAGTGTTGGCGCTTTTGGCTGTAGGCTTTATGTTTACAAGCTGCTGGCTGATTCCGCTGGATTGTATTTGGAGCGGTATGCGCTATGCTGGTACTTACCGTTTTCGATATAGCTTCATTGTGACTTTTCTGGTGCTCTATCTGGGATGCAGAGGTGTACAGATTTACCAGCAGAAGAAAAATGGAAGGGCTATGGGGCTGATATTTGCAGTGGGCATTTTAATGATTCTGTTTTTTCAGAAGAAGAACGGATATTATGAAAAGCAAAATTTGTATGCTACGATAATTTTTCTTGTGGTATATGGGATTTTGTTTTGTGTGCTTGGAAAGAAAAAAATTCTGGAAAGAGTCCTGCCGGGGGTGCTGGCAGCAGAATTAGTCCTTAATGGCGTATTTACTTTTGTGATTAATTATGGCGCAAATCCGGATATTCGTGTTTATACGGACTATGTATCTCAGTCCCAGCAGCAGATAGAGCAGATTCAGGAAAGAGAAGAATCCGTATTCTATCGAATGGATACACTGGAGAAGAGGAATGATGCAGGGGATGGCTGTTCTGCTTTTCTAAATGAAGCTATGGTTTATGGTTACCATGGATTAGCCCATTATTCGTCTACTTATGATACGGATATTTCCAAAATGATTTTCGATGTGGGATATTCTACACTCTTGGATTTAAGCGTAATCCAGGAATCTATTATACCATCTGATGCGCTTTTCGGGGTGAAATATCTGCTTTCCCAAAAAGAGGTAGCGGGTTATGAGAAAGTGGATGAAATACCGGAATATAATGGGAAATCGGTATACTTGAACCCTTATGCGTTGGACGTAGGAATTGGAACAGGAAAAGAAATTTTGGAAAATATAGAAAATGCAGACCCGTTTGCCTTTCAGAATGAGTTATTTTCTAATTTACTGGGCCGGGAAGTTGAAATTTTCAAGAAGACAGAACCTGTGATGAAAATAGAGAATGGACAGGCGGAATTTCTACTTTCACAGGGAAATCCGGAAGATATTCTTTATGGTTATGTGGATTCCTGGATTACGGAACTACAGCTTTTTATTGATGGAACTTACCGATGTAATTATGCTACCTGGTTAAGTGAAAAGGTATTTTCTGCAGGATATGGAAGTCAGGACCATACGGTAACATTGACAAATTATACGGGGACAGAGCAGGAAATTTTTCCACATTTCTATTTTCTGGATATGGATGTATTTCAGGAGGTAATAGAAGAACTGAAAAATAAGGAGATGCACACAGAAATTTTTGAGGATGGGTATGTAAAAGGTACCTATGAGTCCGGCAGCGAAGGATATCTGTTGCTATCAGTGCCGTATGATGAGGGGTGGAGTGCCAGTGTCAATGGAGAGAAAGTAGAAATACAGAGAGGTGCCAACGCACTTTCATTGATTCCAGTATCAGCAGGAATCAATGAAATTGAACTGCACTATCATGTACCGGGAATCAAAATGGGAATCGTTCTTTCTGTAATAGGAGTTTTGTTGTTTGTGGGAATGTGTCAGACAGAAAAGTATTTTTGCAGACCAGGAAGGAGAAAGAATGGGTAACAGGAAACGGTTAAATGCAAACCAGGATATTTTTCTGTTGATTTTGGGAATCGCATGGGCAAATCTTATTTTTTTTCACCAGGAAAACTGGAAAATGGACCCATGGAAAGTGGGAATTATAGGCCTGGGCATTTATTTTTGTATCAAATGGCTTGGGGCAAGGAGAGAAGTCTTAAAAGATAGCCGGATGAGAGCTGGAAGTATTTTTTTTGGTCTGTTATTTGCGGCTATGGTAGTTGTCGGGGAAAAAATTCATGCAGGGGATTGGGAATTCCAGATGTTTTCTGCGGGAGATATTGTCTGGTTGATAGTATATTTTGGGACAGGAATGCTGCTTTTTCTCACACTGTCAACGTTTTTCTTTGACGGGAGGATGCGAAATTTGATGGAGAGGACTGGAAAAGATGAGAAAGGGGGAACGTGTAGGAAAGGAAATTGGTTGTTGTACAGCATTGTTTTCATGCTTTTCTGGACTCCGGTACTGTTTATTTACTATCCGGGGATTGTGCCGGAAGACGCCACAGTTTCTATAGCTATGGTATTGGGAGATTTGCCTTGGGATAACCATTTTCCGGTCTTTTATTCATTGCTTGCAGGAGGCAGTGTCTGGCTGGGCAGGGCTTTAGGAAATCCTAATCTGGGAGTGTTGTTGTATTCTCTGTTGCAGTTGGTTTCTATGGCATTTTTGTTGGGATATTTTTTAGAGTGGATGCAGAGGCGAATTCATCGGTTTTGTACATATTTTGCGCTGGCCTTTTTCTGTACTATTCCGGTATTCGGAAATTATGCCATTGTTATGTGGAAGGATCCATGGTATAGTGGGCTTTTGCTTCTTCTTGGTATGTTTTTATATGATAAAGCAGTTCTCGATAGAGATGCCTTTTTGAAAAGAAAAAATCTAGTATTGTATGGTGTGTTGGGAGTCCTAATTTCTCTTATGCGCAATAATGGGATATACATCATGATTCTTATCAGTGTGGTTCTAGTTTATATGTACCGAAAGAGGGTAAAGAGAGTGGCTCTTACTTGTG
This sequence comes from Blautia acetica, assembly GCF_038739805.1. Taxonomy (NCBI): domain Bacteria; kingdom Bacillati; phylum Bacillota; class Clostridia; order Lachnospirales; family Lachnospiraceae; genus Blautia; species Blautia acetica. The sequence goes on from NZ_JBBEWO010000001.1 coordinate 13,486, forward strand.
CTGTGACGATTCTTTGTATTTGTACTATAACAGGTCCGGTTTACAAGGGCGTATTTTCGGCTGAGAATGAGTTTGTGGAGTCTATAGGAATCCCTCTGCAGCAAATGGTACGAGTAGTGATAAAAGATGGAAATATGACAAAGGAAGATAAAGAATTTCTGAATCATCTTATGCCTATGGAAAAGTATCAGGAGTATTATAATCCCTTTTTGGTAGACCCCGTGAAGTGGGCACCGGAATTCCATACAGACTATCTGAATGCACACAAAGCAGCATTTTTTCAAACATGGTTTTCGCTTTTAAAATCTAATTTTGGAATTTATGTGGAACAATATCTTATGGGAACATATGGATTTTGGCATATTGGCGGAGATACGCCATATGAATTCGTAAAAACGCAAATTGCTGCAAACGACTGGTGGCTTTACCAGATAGCGCCATTTGAAAGCTATTTTAATTATGCCATGCAGGAAAAAATGAGTGGAAAGTATGATTTTATGGCCTCAGGGCTGTTGGTTTGGATTGCTCTTTATGACGTACTGCTATGCTGGGTAAAGAGAAAGTCCAGATACATTCTGCCGTTGTTGATTATGGTGGGGAATTGGCTTACATTAATGATTGCTACGCCTACAGCATTTGGATTGCGGTATATTTTTATTATGATGCTGGGAGTCCCTTTGTTGGTATTTTATCCTCTGTTGCTGCCTCCTTCTGAGGAGGAGGCAACAAGCAGAAAAAAGCACATCAGCATGTGATAGCTGTCAATATATCTAGGGTCCTGGGAAGGATTGGCAAGAAAGAGTATGCCTGTTAAAAGCAAGGCAGGCAGAAGCGCCAGCAATTCCCGAGACCTTTTTTTCTTTATGAGAAGACAACTGCATACAAGCAGGACAAAAATGGAAAAACCGCCACGCCAGCAGATAGAGGACCATACAGGAATCTGGTCAGAGTGACCAAAAAAGTTCTGTTGAATTCTGGTGGACAGGTTTGATTGAATCTGTAGCTCTGCAAGTCCTGGATAATTATCCAAGGCAGAACTGTAAATTGTGACAGGAATCCATTCATATCCGTCAGCCGGCGTTCCCATTTCCCAGATAATACTGGTCATATCAAAGTATGCAGTAAGATAAGTCACAGGATATTTGAATAAAAATTTTGCATTGAGCAGAAGAATTTTCTTCTGAAAATCTTTATCTCTTAGTTTTAAAGCATCGTCTCCTATGGCACCCCAAGTCCGGGACAAGGAGTCAGCATAATATTTGTCATAGCAGGACTGCCATTTTTCTAAAGGCATGATTTCTTCCAAAACAGCAATATCTTCTGCGTCTAAAGTTTCTTTGGAGGCCACAGCACCAGCCATGGATACTGGGACACTGTATTTTACATATTCTTCATTGGGTACCATGTGAAGAACATGGCTGCCCAGTATGTTGATTAGAAATACAGGTATCAGAATGGACACACCCAGAAGAAAGAGCAGCTGTTTTTTTCGTTTTTTTGTGTCAGTGTATTTCGACTTCCATTCATAGAGCAGGAGCGCCAGCAGGGTTATCAGAACAATTACGTTTCCCATATGCCGTATGGTGCAGACCATACAGGCAATCAAAGTAAATCCCATTATTTTATACCATGCAAACAGCTGCTTGGATTTGATAAAATCAAAGAGGAACAGGCAGAATAAAAACAGAGCAATGTTCCACAGAGTGTCTTTTTCGATATTTCCAAGTGCGCGGTAGCTGTAAATAAAAATCACACTGAATAGCGTATACAGAATATCGCCGTACCGGATGGAAGTGTATTTTTCCAAAAGATACACCGCATATTGACTGGCAAAGAGCCAGAGGAGTGTTTGCAGGATAACCAGGGGAAAGGGATTTCCGAAAATTCGCTGGATAATCTTTAAAATATACAAATAGGTAACAGGATGCCAGTTGCTGAAGGTATTGGTAGCAACGTCATTCCAGTTGCTGGCGGAGTCAGTGGAGAAAACGCCGGGATAGCAGCCTGCAATGATGAAAATGCTCAGTAGTGTAATGGGAATCATGACCAGATAAACCGGTGTTTTCCCAATTTTTCTAAAGGTAACGGGAAGAACAGTTTTCTTTGGAGAAAAGTTTCCTATGCGTAAAAGTAACAGGTAACAGGCCATAAAGCTGCAAAGAAGTAGAAACAGTTTTATGGTAAGCGGCAGTTTTTCTTTTAGGACTTCTGTCATAGAAGACATGCATAGATAAAGCAGGGAAAGAAATAAGGCAGTCATTTTCCAAGGGAGAGAAATGGTTTTAGAATGCGCTTGTGAAACAGGGAAACACAGGCTTTGGATAATTAGAATCAATATGGGGAACAGGCACATATAGAAGGCCTCATGAAAAAATGGTGTCATAATGGTAATCCTTTCGTTTTTGTTGATAGCTTTATTATAAGGGAAGAGACATGGGGATACAAGAAGAAAGAAAAATTGAGTTTTCCGATATTCATTATATATAGCCTTGCAGATAAACGGAAGATGTCTCCAGCCAATGTGTACAAAATATTAAATTCAACGATGTGCTTCATACGCAGGGTGTTAGTAGCCGCAAAATGCAGTACACAGATTAAGACGGGATTTTTATCGAAAAAGCGATAGAACAAGAGACAAATGAGGAACTGAAAAAAGTACTGATAGACCTGGATGAGTTTATGTTTGGGTAAAGGGGAATATCAGATGACCGAATGAATAAAAAAGTATTCAGTCATCTGCATAATTTCTTTATCCGACAATTTTTTTAATGGGAAATACGGATAATAGATAAACAGTTTTTTGAGAGCAAAATTAAGTTCATAGTTTTCCATGTTGTCTGTGTTATATTTCAGACAGTAACAAAATTGTTGCAAAACAAAGGTTGATGCAAACCTCCCGGGAATGCTTGGAACAGAGAAGGTGATGAAGAAAAAGCGAACAGAAGAAAGAACTGTGAAAGATAAAAGCAAACGCAAAGGATAAAAGAAAGGAATAGTAAATGAACAATGGAAAAATAAGAGATTGGCTGAAACAGCATGCGCTGGTTTTGGAGGAAGGGTTTTGCGACAGTTTGAGAAGCATTGCGGAAGAGTATAAGACCCGGTATGGCTATGGAACGTTGAACGAAGTATATAGGCTTCTGGGAATCAGCAGACAGCAGGTGACTTACTGGAAGGCTAATCCATGCAGTACACAAACAAAAAAAAAGGTATTTTACCGTGTTAGAGGCAGCGGAACTGTTTTGTTTGTCTGACGAAGCAGCAGAACTTCTGGCTAATAAGGCAGGTTTGTCTTTACAGGGGGAACAGGAAGAAAATACAGGTGTTCAGAAACTTTTTAAGCAATACACAGACAAGCAGAAAAAACTGTTTACAGAGGCCAATGTGACGGAACGTATGCTTTATTACATAAAGGCGGACAGAAAGCCGTCCAAGGAAAGTCTGCTTGCCCTTGTCATATCCATGGGAATGGAAACAGAGGAAATTCAGCAGGTATTGAGGACAGCGGGGTATGTGTTATCCAAATCCCTGCCGACAGATATGATTGTTTTGTATTTTCTGGAACATCAGTCAGAATGGAACAAAAATATTTCGCTGGTCTGGCAGATTAATGAGGTTCTGGACGAACTGGAACTTCCATTACTGGGAACCATACTGTACGGAAATTTTACGTAGCTGTTTCTTTCAAAATGTATACAAAATATGAGGAGAATGAGGATGGGAAAAACAAAATATGAACTGAAATTTCACACAGGAGATGAATGCTATGCGGGAACAGATTCCTGTATTTTTGTGACACTTTTCGGCACACTGGGGCAGTCAGATGAGTATGAGGTCAGCGAACGTATCCGCGGAAATGCGTTTGAGAGAAATCAGACGGATAAGTTGACATTAGAGTTGCCGCAGTCTATTGGCGACGTGTATAAAGCGGAACTGCGGAGTGACTGCAGATGGGGCGGTGCCGGCTGGTATCTGGATTATTTTGAAGTGCGGCGCCAGGAAAATAATGCGCCGACAGCACATTTTTCCTGCAGAGAGTGGATTGAAGACCGTAAAGTGAGAAAATACAGGGTGACTTCAGGCTTGAAGTATGAAGACCATAAAAGGGCAGAAGTGGTATGTGTACCCAGCGGTAAAAAAATTTATGTTCAGCCACATGGAAAAGTGGAATATAAGGAGCAATTAGAAGTAGCGGTAGGATATTCTCTGAGCGAAACGGTGGTTTCGCAGATAGGTACGAATACTTCTATTTCGTTGGAGGGAGGAGCTGGTCCGGGACAGGGATGTACTTCTGACCTGACGGCCTCTGTAAAGGGAGCCATTGGATTTGCGCTTACAAGTTTAAATTCGAATACCAAGGAAGAGAGCATTCAGTTCAATGCTTCTAAAAAAACAGATATTCAGACAACCATCGCAAACGATACAGATGAAGAAAAAATATACCAGGTTATGATGAATATTGCAAAAGATGTGCATAAAATTACCCTGGGACAGACACAGTTTGAAATTCCTGAATACATTAGCAATGAATTTGGTGGAATTCAGGAAATTAAGTAATCATGCAATCCCCTTTTTATTGATATACCCAAAAGTCTTGCAGGCCCCGAAGAATCCGGGGCCTGCAGTATATGCAGACAGAAAACTTATCCTCTCCGTTTTCCCAGTCCCCAGCTAAGCCCCCAAAGCCCTATGGGAAAGACCACGGCAGCCAGGATACCCAGATTTAATTTCCCTGTCATATCAGACAGGATTCCTACCACCGCAGGGCCGGCGGAGCAGCCCACGTCTCCGGCCAGGGCAAACATGGCGAACATGAAAGTACCGCCGCCCTTCAGATAGGAGGCCCCAAGGGAAAAGACTCCCGGCCACATCAGTCCCACAGAAAATCCGCAGAGGGCGCATCCTGCCAGAGAAAGCAGGGGCAGAGGCGAGAGGGCGGTAATCAGATATCCGGCCACACAGAGCACGGAGGTGGCTTTCAGGGACAGCAAAATATTCAGCTTTTCTCCCTTTCGTCCATAGAACAGGCGGCTCAGTCCCATACAGAATGCAAAGGCACAGGGGCCAAGCAAGTCCCCCATGGTTTTGGAAACTTTTAATCCTTCTTCAGCAAAGAGGGAGGACCACTGGCTGACTGCCTGCTCGGAGGCACCGGCGCACACCATGAGGAGAAACAGCACCCAGAAAACTTTATAGCGGAAAATGCTTTTAGGCAGTTTTGTTTCTTCGTCATCGCCGTGTACGGCATAAATGGGGACTCTGGTAAAAAGCAGGAAAGTGCCCAGAGGCACCAGAGCCCAAAGAGGCGGCAGAAACCGCCAGTTTTCAATGCCCGCCAGGGCAAAATACAGGGTGGAGAGCAGTACCACGCCCATGTGGCCCCAGCAGTAAAAGGAATGAAGAAAACTCATGCGGGCCTCTTTGTTCTCTCCGGGGCAGGCCTCTACCATGGGGCTGACAATCACTTCTAAAATACCGCCGCCAATGGCATTGCAGACCATGCAGAGGAGAATTCCGGCGTAGGGAGGCAGGACAAAGGGAATCCAGTAAAATCCCGTAAGTCCCAGCATGACCGTGAGAAAGGCGCACAGAGCGGCTTTCCGATAGCCTGTTTTTTCAATAATTTTGGGCGAAATCAAATCCACCAGAATCTGCACACAGAAATTCATGGTGATGAGAAGACTGATTTGATCCAGGGTAACGCCGAATTCCCTGCGGAAAGTGAGGAAAAGCAGAGGCGGCAGATTGTTTACAATGGCCTGGGTAATATAGCCCAGATAACAGCCGTAAATGGTGGCTTTTGCAGATAGTTTCATGTTAGTAAATCTCCTTTAGGTTGTTTCCGGCACCAGATACTGAAGAAACTTCTGAGCAGCCGGAGAAGTCAGAAGCTGTGGATTATAAGCCAAAATCAACTTCCGTTTGGGAATGGTTTCTTTTAGCTGTAGCTGGTAAAATTCTTTTTTGCGGTGTTCCAGCACATAATCCGGAACTGTGGTGATGCCCAGACCAATGCGGGCCAAATCCAGCAGTAAATCATTGCTGGAAAGTTCGGCCTCCGGTGTAAGGGAAAGTCCGTGTTTGCTGAAAGTCTGCTGCAGAAATCCGCTGGTGGTGCTGGTTTTGTCCAGCATCAGAATGGGATACCGGGTAAGCTGGGCCAGGGATAAAGTCTGTCCCTCCAGGTTGAAAAAGCGTTTTCCCGCAACGAAAATATCCTGAAATTCCCGAATGACACAGCAGGTATCTTTGGAAGTCAGATAGGGATTGGGCGCATTGGCTACAATGAAGTCCACCCGGTTGTTGTGCAGCAGGGAAACACATCCCCCGGAAGTGGAGTTGGTTACCTTAATGTGCACATTGGGAAATTCTTTATGAAACCGCTTAAAATACGGAATCAGAAAATAGCGGCATATGGTGTCGCTGGCCCCGATGCGCAGGGGCGTTTCCTGGGAAGGAGAATTTAAAATCTGGTTTTCTCCTTCGTACAGAAGATTCACCGCCGGCTCGACATGGCGCAGGAGTGCTTCTCCTTCCGGTGTCAGAGTGACTTTTTTTGTATTTCTGAGAAAAAGCGCATGCCCCAGCTTCTGCTCCAGTGCCTTTATGGACTGGCTGACTGCCGACTGGGAAATGTAGAGCTGCCGGGAAGCCTCAGAGAAACTCAGGGTGGTGGCAACGTAGTAAAAAACTTTATAAAGTTCAAAACTGATATCCATATAGAGTAAAATCCTTTCCTGAAAATGAATGGGAAACAGAAACTTCAAAGTATACTATATAAAGAGGAAAGGAAGATGTCAATGCATAAGTTTTACTTATAAAAAATATTAGTCATATTAATTTTACTTATAAAGTTTCCTATGCTACACTATCCATAGAAATGCAAAAGAAATGCAAAAATACCATTTGTCCCCATCGGGCAGAAAGGAGTCAATATGAGCAGCGTAAAGCGTGTCTATGTTGAGAAAAAAGCAGATTTTGCCGTGCAGGCAAAGGAATTACAGCACGAAATTGAGAGCTACCTGGGAATTAAAGACGTTACAGGCGTCCGTGTGCTGATTCGTTATGATGTGGAGAATATTTCCGAAGAGGTGTTTGAAAAAGCATGTACCTGTGTCTTTTCCGAACCTCCGGTGGATGATTTATTTAAAGAAACTTTTGAATGCAAAGAGGGAGACCGGGTATTTTCTGTGGAATATCTGCCGGGACAGTTTGACCAGAGAGCAGATTCAGCCGTACAGTGCGTACAGTTCTTAAAAGAGGACGAGCAGCCGATTATCCGCTCCGCAACCACTTATGTTATCGAAGGAAACATTTCTGACGGAGAACTGGAAGCGATTAAAAACCACTGCATTAACCCGGTGGATTCCAGAGAAGCAGAGGCTGAAAAACCGGAAACTCTGGTGACAAACTTTGACGAACCTGCAGATGTGAAAATTTTCGAAGGATTTGCAGACATGGCCGAGGCGGATTTAAAGGAATTATACGATTCCCTGAATCTGGCTATGACGTTTAAAGATTTCCTGCATATTCAGAATTATTATAAAAACGAAGAAAAACGCGACCCGTCCATGACGGAAATCCGCGTACTGGATACTTACTGGTCTGACCATTGCCGTCACACCACATTTTCTACGGAATTGAAGCATGTGACCTTTGGCGAAGGAGACTATAAAGCCCCCATCGAAGAAACTTACAAAAAATATCTGGCAGACCGTCAGGTGATTTACAAGGACAGAGACGACAAGTTTGTCTGCCTCATGGACCTGGCTCTTATGGCTATGAAGAAATTAAAAGCCGAAGGCAAGCTGCAGGACCAGGAGGAATCCGATGAAATCAACGCCTGCTCTATCGTGGTACCGGTAGATGTAGACGGAAAAGAAGAAGAGTGGCTCATTAACTTCAAGAATGAAACACACAATCATCCTACAGAAATCGAACCATTCGGCGGTGCAGCTACCTGCCTTGGCGGCGCTATCCGTGACCCGCTTTCCGGACGTACTTATGTATATCAGGCCATGCGTGTAACCGGTGCGGCGGACCCTACGGTTTCCGTCAAAGAAACCATGAAGGGCAAACTTCCTCAGAAGAAGCTGGTGCGCGGCGCTGCTCACGGCTATTCTTCCTACGGAAACCAGATTGGTCTGGCTACCGGTTATGTAAAAGAAATTTACCATCCGGATTATGTGGCAAAACGTATGGAAATCGGCGCAGTTTTAGGTGCAGCCCCAAGAAGAGCTGTTATCCGTGAAAATTCTGACCCGGGCGATATCATTATCTTACTGGGCGGACGTACCGGACGTGACGGCTGCGGCGGTGCAACCGGTTCTTCCAAGGTACACACAGAGGAATCCATCGAAACCTGCGGTGCAGAAGTACAGAAGGGAAATGCTCCCACAGAGAGAAAAATTCAGAGACTGTTCAGAAGAGAAGAAGTCAGCTATCTGATTAAAAAATGTAACGATTTCGGTGCCGGCGGTGTGTCTGTTGCTATCGGCGAACTGGCAGCAGGACTGAAAATTGATTTGGATAAAGTGCCGAAGAAATACGCAGGTCTGGACGGAACAGAAATTGCCATTTCCGAATCACAGGAACGTATGGCCGTTGTCATTGACCCGAAAGATGTGGAAACTTTCTTAGGTTATGCAAAAGAAGAAAACCTGGAAGCCATTCCGGTGGCAGAAGTTACCGAAAGCCCAAGGCTGGTGATGAACTGGAGAGGAAAAACCATTGTTGACTTGTCCAGAGCATTCCTGGATACCAACGGCGCACATCAGGAAACCGATGTCTATGTGGAAATTCCGGGAAAAGAAGGAAATCTGTTCGCGCATACAGAAGAAGTCTCAGATGTGAAGACAAAATGGCTGAATACCCTTGCTGACTTAAACGAGTGTTCCCAGAAGGGCTTAGTGGAAATGTTTGACGGTTCCATCGGCGCAGGCAGTGTGTTTATGCCTTACGGCGGGAAATATCAGCTGACGGAGACACAGGCTATGGTAGCCAAAGTGCCGGTATTAAACGGAAAGACAGAAACGGTTACTATGATGAGCTACGGCTTTGACCCATACCTGTCCAGCTGGAGTCCATACCACGGCGCTGTTTATGCAGTGACAGAATCTGTGGCAAGAATCGTGGCAGCAGGCGGAGACTACAGCAAAATCCGTTTCACCTTCCAGGAATACTTCCGCAGAATGACAGAAGACGCACACCGCTGGAGCCAGCCGTTCGCAGCGCTTCTGGGTGCTTATGCAGCGCAGCTTGGCTTTGGACTTCCGTCTATCGGCGGCAAGGACTCTATGTCCGGTACCTTCAATGAAATTGATGTACCGCCTACACTGGTTTCCTTTGCTGTGGATGTGGCAAAACAGAAAGATGTGATTACACCGGAACTGAAAAAAGCAGGCAGCAAGCTGGTATGGCTGCGTATGCCGAAAGCAGAATACGATTTGCCGGATTTTGAAGCCTTAAAAGAGCAGTATGCAAAACTTCACGAGGACATCCAGGCAGGCCGCGTGCTTTCTGCTTATGCCTTAGACCGTCAGGGTATTGCAGCGGCTGTTTCCAAAATGGCATTTGGTAATCAGATGGGTGTAAAAATAGAACAGAATGTGGACGAAAGAGACTTGTTCGGCGCAGGCTTTGGCGATATTATCTGTGAAGTGGCAGAAGGCAAAGTGGGCGAGCTGGCTATGACCTATACGCTGATTGGTGAAGTGACAGACCGCGCATCCATGGAGTACAAGGATATGAGCATTTCCATGGCAGAGGCTCTGGAAACCTGGAAGGCGCCGCTGGAAAAAGTGTTTAAGACACGCTCCGGTTCAGAGACCGACGATGCAACGGTAAGCATGGACAAGGGTGTTTACGACACAAAGGATATCCACATCTGTGCCCATAAGATTGCGCAGCCTACGGTATTTATTCCGGTATTCCCGGGTACAAACTGCGAATATGACAGTACAAAAGCCTTTGAACGTGCAGGTGCAAAAGTCATTACCAAAGTATTTAAGAATCTGGACGCAGCAGATATCCGCGATTCTGTGGAGACCTTTGAAAAAGCCATTGACCAGGCCCAGATGATTATGTTCCCAGGCGGATTTTCCGCAGGTGACGAACCGGACGGTTCTGCTAAATTCTTTGCAACCGCATTCCAGAATGCAAAAATCAAAGAAGCGGTTATGCGGCTGTTAAATGAGAGAGACGGTCTGGCCCTTGGTATCTGTAATGGTTTCCAGGCGCTGATTAAGCTGGGACTGGTACCGTACGGGGAAATCGTGGGACAGACAGAACAGTCACCAACCCTGACCTTTAATACCATTGGACGTCATATTTCCAAGATGGTTTACACAAAGGTAGTGACAAACAAATCCCCATGGCTGCAGAAAGCAGAGCTTGGAAAGGTTTACACCAACCCGGCTTCTCACGGAGAGGGGCGCTTCGTTGCCAATGACGAGTGGCTGAAAAAACTCTTTGAAAACGGTCAGGTTGCCACACAGTACTGTGATGTAAACGGCAATATTACTATGGACGAAGAGTGGAATGTAAACGGTTCCTACTGTGCAATCGAAGGTATCACAAGCCCGGACGGCCGTGTACTTGGTAAGATGGCACATTCCGAAAGACGTGGTGACGGCGTTGCCATGAACATCTACGGAGAACAGGATATCAAGATCTTTGAGTCCGGTGTGGAATACTTTAAATAAAATTCAAAATGTTATCAAAAAAACTGCTGTGTCTGACACAGCAGTTTTTTTATGGGGTTGGGAATTGTTCTGTGAAAATTTTCAGAAAATCTTTCATTTTCTTCACGCCTTCTCCCTGAACCCGCAGGCGGTGGAAGGTGAGATAGATATGGCGGCCTTCTTTCAGCCAGTTTGGACGGATGGTGCGGACACGGTATTGAGACAGAGATTCTGTCTGAGCCACAATGGAGATTCCCAGTTCTTGTTCCACCAGGCGGGCAATGGCATCCTCACTGTAGGCGAAGTGGGTAATGGCAGGTGTCAGCCCTTCTCTCTGAAAGAGAGCGGAAATCTGGCGGTACATGGGATAATCCTTCCGGTAGGATACGAAGGGATAGGCACACAGGTCTTCTAAGCGGTCCAAAGAACACTGGGCAAAGGCTTTGGTATCCGGCAAAAGCACCACCAGAGGCTGATACAGAAGAGGAATCTGTACTAACTCCGGCTCCGGTTTTATTTTGGAACAGATACCTAAGTCAAACCGGCCGCTTTTTAGTCCCGCGGCAATATCATCACTGGGCATTTCATCTGAATAAATCACATATGCTTTTCCGGCTTGGGAGAGAAAGTTTTTAAACAGCCGGGGAATGTAGCCGTAGGCCATGGACGCAGTATAAGCTACCCGGATTTCGCCGTTAAAGCTGTCTGCACAGGCGTTCATCTGTTTTTTGGCCTGTTGGGCCTGTAAAAGAATACTGTCCGCATAAGGAAGAAATGCTTTTCCCTGTGAGGTCAGCTCAACGCCTCGTCCGTTTGGTTTGAAAAGGGGGACGCCAAATTCCGTTTCCAGTTTTTTTATGGCAATGCTGAGGCTGGGTTGGGAAATGTTTTCCTGCAGGGCGGCCTTTCCCATGTGCTGCAGCCGGGCTGCTGCCTGAAAATAGCGTAATTGTTCCAAGGTCATAAAGAGCGTTCCTCCTAAAATTCATAGTAAAAATAAATGAATCTATAGAAATCATATATTTTATCTTTAGAAAAGTCAATGATACAATACCAGTTGGGAAAAATTTAAAGAAATTTGGGAGAATATGAAAATGGAAGATATCAAAACAAGCGAAAACAAAAAACAGAAAAGTATGGATTTGACGGTGGGACATCCGTTAAAGCAGATTCTTCTCTTTGCCCTGCCCCTGGTATTCGGAACCATGTTCCAACAGCTTTACAGTTTTGCAGATACCGTGATTGTAGGACGGTGTCTGGGTATTGACGCTCTGGCAGCAGTGGGGGCTACCTATTCCCTGCATTTTCTCATTCTGGGGTTTGTACAGGGGGCTTGTGTGGGATTTGGCATTCCTCTGGCCCAGAGTTTTGGAGCAGGAGAGAAGAGGGAACTGCACCGTTTCTTGTGGAATGGATTCTGGGTGGGAAGTTTTTTCAGCGTTCTGTTGACTGTGGGAACAGTGATACTGGCAGCGCCTCTTATGGCTGCTATGAATACGCCGGAAAATATTTTTTCTATGGGAGTATCCTATATTCGTATTTTATTTTTGGGGATTCCGGCCAGTATTCTGTATAACTATTCTGCCAGTGTGCTGCGGGCGCTGGGGGATTCCAGACATCCCTTTTATTTCCTGCTGTTTTCCAGTATCTTAAATGTTGTACTGGATTATGTATTTATTACAGATTTTCATACAGGTGTGGAGGGAGCAGCAGCGGCTACCGTTATCAGCCAGCTTGTCAGCGGGCTTTTGAATACCTGGTGGATGTTTCGGCGCATGGAATTGATAGAAATCCGAAGAGAAGATATGAGTCTTTCCTTTCGGCATATAAGAAAGCTTTGCATAATCGGACTGCCTATGGGGGTGGAGTATTCCGTATCAGCAGTAGGGGCCATTCTTTTGCAGGACGCCATTAACATCCTGGGCAGTGGAGCTGTGGCAGCGCAGACGGCAGGAGAAAAAATCCGCCAGATGTTTACGCTGCCTATGGAAAGCATAGGAATGGCCATGGCAACTTATGCAGGGCAGAACTTCGGCGCCGGCCGTATGGACAGAATTAAAAGAGGAATTCGGGACGGTATAGTCATACAGGCGCTCTACTGCGCGGTAGTCTGGGTGATTTTACTTCTGATGAAAGGGATTCTGGTACAGCTTGTGCTGGGCAGCGGCAGTATACAGGTTGCCCGGAATGCAGAAAAATATCTGATGATTTGCAGCTGCCTGTTTCTTCTTCACGGGCTTTTGATGATATTCAGGAACGTGCTGCAGGGTATGGGATATGCAGGACATGCCGTCTTATCCGGTATCTGGGAACTGGCAGGAAGAGGCCTGGGAGGCTGGATAGCGGTAAGCGGAGCTGGATTTACTGCCGTCTGTTTTGCAAATCCCATGGCATGGGGATTTGCGTTGTGTTACTGCGCGGTCATGGTACTGTGGTTTTTAAAAAGAAAATAAGAGTTTGATTTGCGTCTGAAAGCAGGTGTTGCTGTTTTTGGACGCATTTTTATGGTTTGATAAGGTATGAAAAACAGGAAATTAAAAAAAACTTAAGAAAAATATCAGAATTTTTATAGAAAAAAAGTCGCTTTTTGCTGTTATAATGGGGGTCGTAAAAGAGACAGAAAGGAAAACATCATGAAAAAAAGAATATTTGACCTTACGGGAATTGTACTGATACTGGGAACCTGGGTATTGTGCTGGCTGTTTGTTATGCAGTATGGCGTTTTCGGCTCAAAGGTAGACTGGATTAGCCAGCACAGCGTCATTCCTGATTACTTCCGGCAGAGGTTTTACGCAACCGGAGATTTGTTTCCGGATATTGCGTGGAACCTGGGAGGCGGGCAGAATATTTACAATTTTTCCTATTACGGACTGTTCAGCCCGGTGATTCTGCTTTCCTATCTTCTGCCTTTTGTGGAAATGGACCATTATATTATGTTCACCAGCATACTTTCTTTTTCAGCCTCCTCCTTTCTTTTCTACCAATGGCTGAAAAGAAATCTTTCCGACCGGGTTCTGTCAAGGGCAGCAGCCGTTTTATTTACCCTGGCGACACCACTTTTGTATCACTCTTATAATCAGCTGATGTTTGTGAATTATATGCCTTTTTTATGTCTGGCGCTGCTGGGGGTGGACGCCTATTGCCAAAAGCGGAAAAAAGGATTGGTGATTGCAGGGGTGTGCGGCATGATTCTGACGAGTTTTTACTTCAGTATCGGAGGCATGGCTGCCATTATGCTCTATGTACTGACAAAATTTGAGCGCAGGGAGAACTGGAAGAAAACGGGAGTGAAAATGTTCCAAAGAGGAACGAGGACGGCTGGTGTTTTGTTTCTCTGCGTCTGTATCTGCGGAATCCTGCTGGTTCCTACCGCTTTGGTGCTGTCCTCCAGAGGGCAGTCAGGAGGAGGCGGGATTTCGAGTTTATCCTGGACGCTTATGTCTCCTCTGCGGCTGCTTTACAGCCCTTATGGAGTGGGGATGTCTGCTCTTGGCATTGTAGCGCTTTTGGGGAATATTTTTCCGGGAAGCAGGAGACAGGACCGCCTGCTTTCTCTGGGCCTGGTGATTCTGTTCACAGTGCCGGTCTTTGGCTGGATTTTAAACGGCGGGCTGTATGTAAAAGACAAGGTCTTTATTCCTTTTCTGCCCCTGGTGGTTCTGGAAATTGCCAGGTATATACAGGAATTGAAACGTACCGCATGGATAAAGAATAAGCGGCGCATGGCGTTCCATATTCTGCCTTATCTGGCCGCCGCAGCCTTTATCTGCATACAGCGTGATACTGCGGGATTCCGGCAATACTGGCTGCCGGCTCTGGCAGACTGTGCGCTTATGCTGCTCTTGTATCTGGTGTATCTGAAATTTAACCGCTATCCGCTTCCTGTGTTTGGAGCCTGCCTGATTCTGTTTTTTTCCGGATGGATGGTGAACAAAAACAGCGCCAATATGATTCCGGCAGAAACTTACGAAAAGACGGTGCAAACAGATGTCACCAAAGCTATGAAGGAAATTTTGGAGGAAGACACGGGCTGGTACCGCATGGAAGAACAGGCAGGAGGGGCAGAGGAACTGGCGGATATTGACCGTATCCGGGATATCCGGCAGAATGTAACCTCCATGTATTCTTCCGCTTACAATGAGGATTATATGGAATTTAGAAACAAAACCTTTGGGCTCAATCAGCATTTCCGAAACTCTATGATGCAGGCGGTCTCCGACAATCCTCTGTTTTTGCAGCTTATGGGAGTAAAATATGTCACCGGTCAAAAAGCGCCGGCCGGCTATCAGCTTCTCAAAGAGGGAAAAGACGGCAATCTGTATGTGAATGAATCGGTATCTCCTCTGGCCTATGTGACTTCGGACACCATGGGAGAAGAAGCGTACCGTACTTTGCATTTTCCGGAAAATCAGACAGCGCTTCTGCAGAAAGCCGTGGTGAAGAACGCAGACAGTACGGCTAAACAGGGGGAAACCTTAGAGTCCATGTCAGCCTGTGGGTTTTCCATACCGGAACAAAACACAAAGAAAGGAAAGATTGAGAAAACAGACTATGGCTGGGAAGTGGAGGCAAAGGAAGAACTGCAGCTGACGATACCCCTCGACAGCCTGGGAGAAAACCAGGATTTGCTGGCTCTTTCTTTCAGGCTTACAAACAAAAAGCCCAACCAGGATGTATACATACGTCTCCAGGGACAGACAAACCGTCTGACCGCAGAAAATCATGAATATGCAAATCATAACAGAGATTTTTCCTTTACGGTGCAGCCGGATATGGAGAAGCGGCAGGTTACGCTGATTCTGGGAAAAGGACATTATGAAATCAGCAATCTGAAGGCCTATGGGGGCAATTTGGAAAGCCTGCAGGCAAATTCCAAAAAGCTGTATCAAAATCCGCTGGAACAGGTTTCCATAGAAGATAACCAACTGACTGGGAAAGTGGAGACATCCAGGGCAGGATATCTGATTACCAGCCTTCCCTTTGACAAACATTTCCGGGTATATGTGGACGGGAAAGAAGTACAGACCGAAAAGGTAAATACTGCTTTTCTGGGTGCCCAGGTTCCCAAGGGAAACCATACCATTACCATTGCATACAGAGCGCCGGGAAAAACCGCAGGACTGCTTCTCACCGGCGGAGGAGGTTTTCTGCTGTTTCTGGATAAAGTAAAAATCAAGAGAAGAAGCAGGAAGAAGAAAAACGGTATGAGAAGAAATGTACAAAAAGCAGCATAAAAAGGAAAAAGCAGTCGTCTCCAAAGCGGAGATGGCTGCTTTTTAAGCGTGTTGTTTATCTGAGTTATCCGTATAATGTTCTGCCACATAGTCATGAAAGTTTTTTACGGAGGAGGATAAGAGATGAAATTTGAAGCAATGTTTCAGCCAATCAAAATCGGAAACGTAACAATTCCCAACCGTTTTGTTATGTGTCCCATGGGAAATAACTTTGCAAATACAGATGGAAAAATGAGCGAACGTTCCATCGCATATTATGAAGCAAGAGCGAAAGGCGGCTTCGGACTGATTACCTTTGAAGCTACGGTGGTTTACGAACAGGCAAAAGGCGGCCCCAGAAAGCCTTGTCTGTTCTCAGACGATACGGTGGGCAGCTTTAAGGCGGCCATTGCCGCCTGTCATCAGGCAGGAGCAAAGGTATCCATTCAGCTGCAGCACGCAGGACCGGAGGGAAATTCAAAAGTAACCGGATATCCGTTGAAATCAGCAAGTGCGATTCCGGCTTCCGTAAAGACAGAGATACCGGAAGAGATTTCCACAGAAGAGCTTTACCGGTTGATTGAGGCTTACGGCGACGCGGCCCTGAGAGCAAAGAAAGCAGGAGCAGATGCCGTGGAAGTGCATTGCGCCCATGGGTATCTTGTAAGTTCTTTTATTTCCGAAAGAACGAATAAACGGCAGGATGAATTTGGCGGATGTTTTGAAAACCGTATGCGTCTGGCCAGGTTAATTATTGAAAATATCCGAAAAAAAGCGGGAAAGGCGCTGGCAGTTATCTGCAGAATCAATGCCTCTGATGATGTTTTGGGAGGACAGACTCCTCAGGACGCGGCAGCCGTGGCTTCTTATCTGGAGAAAGAGTGTGGTGTGGACGCCCTGCATGTATCCAGAGCCGTACATCTTCACGATGAATATATGTGGGCGCCAAGCGCTCTTCACGAAGGCTTCAGCGCAAACTGCGTGACGGAAACATATTCCGGTGATTACGGTAGGACGTTATACAGAGCCTCAGTATGCAGAACTGATGGTGGAGGAAGGAAGAGCGGATTTGGTTGCTTTTGGACGCCAGAGCATTGCAGACCCTAATCTTCCCCAAAAGGCAAAAGACGGAAAACTGGATTTGCTTCTGCCTTGTATCGGATGCCTGCAGGGCTGTGTGCCTCATATGTTTAAAGGAGAGGCTATTACCTGTCTGGTGAACCCTCTTGTGGGAAGGGAAATGGAACTGTTTCCCGCAGAGCAGAAAAAAGACGTGGCGGTTATCGGCGGAGGTCCGGGAGGACTGTATGCTGCCTATATCTGTGCACTTCGGGGACATAATGTTACCTTATACGAAGAAAAATAGAAGCTGGGCGGAAATATGCGTCTGGCGGCTTATCCTCCGGGAAAAGGATGTATCAATGGCATGATTTGCGGGTATATCAATAACTGTAAAGCCCAGGGTGTAAAAATCGAAACCAATACACCGGCAACACCGGAACTGATTCGCGAGAAAAATCCGGATGCAGTGATTGTGGCAACCGGCTCCAATCCTCTGGTGCTTCCGATTCCGGGAATCGAAAAGGCAGTCCATGCAGCGGATGTGCTGGAAGGGAAAGTAAAACCTGGAAAACGTGTGCTGGTAGTCGGCGGCGGCATGGTCGGCTGCGAAGTGGCAGATTTTCTCGGGGAACTGGGACATCAGGTATCCATTATCGAGCTGCGGAGTGAACTGGGAGCAGATGTGATTCCTGAGCATAAAAAATTCCTTATGAAAGAACTGAAAGAATACCAGGTAGAGGGAATTACAGGGGCAAAAGTGACAGGCTTTTATGAAGACGGTGTTTCCTATGTTCTGGAAGACGGAACGGAAGGCCGTGTCGAGAACATGGATAGTGTGGTGCTTGCCATGGGATACCGCAATCATGAAGTACTGAGTGAAGCGATAAAAGATATTGTCAAAGAAGTCGTTGTGATAGGCGACGCAGTCCGTGCGCGCAGGGCTCTGGATGCCACCGATGAAGCCCTCAAAGCGGCGATGTCAATTTAGAAAGGAGCATACATATGGAAATCAATGGAAAAACAGAACTTTTTTGTCTTATCGGCTCTCCGGTAGGACACTCCGGTTCTCCGGCTATGTACAATTACAGCTTTCAGAAGACAAATCTGAACTGTGCGTATCTGGCTTTTGATGTAAAGCTGGAAGAAACCGAGGCTGCTGTCAATGGTTTGAAAACCCTTGGCTGCAGCGGCTTCAATGTGACTATGCCCTGCAACACCATGGTGATAAAGGACGGAAAGCTTTACGGACATAACACAGATGGCATAGGATTTGTGAAAAATCTGAAAGAACATGGTGTGGATGTAAAAGATAAGGTGATGACGGTGATGGGAGCAGGCGGCGCCGCTACAGCTATTCAGGTGCAGTCTGCTTTGGAAGGTGCCAGAGAAATTCACATTTTTAACCGCAGGGACGAATTTTATGCAAATGCAGAAAATACAGCAAAGAAAATTGAAGAGCGCGTTCCCGGTGTAAAAGTAAACGTATATCCTTTGGAGGATGAACAGAAATTATATGAAAAAATTGGGGAAAGCCATATTCTTGTGAACGCAACCAAGGTGGGTATGAAACCGATGGAAGAGGAATCTCTGATTAAAGATACCAGGGTATTCAGAGAAAATCTTGTGGTTGCAGACGCTGTTTATAACCCAAGAGAGACAAAAATGCTGCAGGAAGCGCAGGCAGCAGGGTGCAAAATCGCACTGGGCGGTATCGGTATGCTTCTTCGTCAGGGGGAAGCAGCTTTCCGGATTTTTACCGGAGAGAATATGCCCACGGAGGAAGTTTATGAAAAATTCTTTCGCGAATGAAACGAATTTTTTAAATCCTATGGAACAGGACATAGAGCGAATCCGAAAACAGTTGGGAAAAGGAATGGAAATCGGGGAAATTGCAGATAAATTGCACTTGGACAGGGAGTACGCCTGGTTTCTGTTCTGGTTTGGAATTGTATGAGAAAAACGGATTTGACTTTCCGTTCCTTCTGTGATTTTTTTAGCAAAAGTAAAAGATGGTTTTGTAACCGTCATCCGGTATCGAAAGATACCCGTAGTAAATGAGAAAGCAAGACTTTTATTGTGGCAGAGGTCATGATAAGAGTCTTTTTCTTTTTTCTGATACCTCTTTCACAGGTACTTGCTTTCTTACTTTTGCGGATTTCGTTTTCGACGGTTTTGTGGCGGATTATCTGGTGCAGAATAAAATTTCAGATGCCAGAGAAGAGATAGAAGATGGGATTTACCATGTGAGAACAATCTTAGAAAATTTGTACAGGAAACTGGAGGTGTAAAAAGACGATGAGAGAAGTTTTAAAAGTGAAGAAACTGTGCTATACTTTTGACGTAAAAAAGTAAGAAAGAGTTGGAGGGATATCATGCAGATAGAGAATCACCCCAAAGAACTTGCGGCCATGGAAGAATTTCACAAAGGAAACCGCAGGGAGGGGCTGAAATTACAGGAAGAATTTGTCGCAGAATTCCGGGAAGCTTACAAAGATAAAGACCACTGTCCCTGCCAGAAGGCCTGTGGCTATCATGGAAACTGCAGGGAATGTGTAACCATACACCGGGCTCATCAGGAGCATGTGCCGAATTGTATGCGTCCCATGCTGAACCGGAAGCTGAAACTTTTATCTGAATTAACAGAACATACACTGGCAGCGGAAATTGAAGCGCCCAAAGAGATTTTAAGAAAACAGGAGAGCAGTACATGAAGTATTATTTTGCCCCTATGGAGGGAATTACAGGATACGTGTACCGAAGCGTGCACCACAAATTTTTTTCGGGAATCGATAAATACTTTACCCCGTTTCTCTCCCCAGGCCCGAAAAAAGTACTGACAGACCGGGAAATCCGGGATATTCTGCCAAAAAACAATCCTCAGATGTATGTGGTACCGCAGATTCTCACCAACCGGGCGGAGGATTTTATTCGTGTGGAAAAAGAGCTGGAAAGCTATGGATACCGGGAAGTCAATTTCAATCTCGGCTGCCCCTCCGGCACGGTGACAGCGAAGAAAAAAGGAGCAGGTTTTCTGGAATATACGGAAGATTTAAAACGGTTTCTGGACGAGGTTTTTCAGAAGCCCTGTCTGGAAATTTCCATAAAAACCAGAATCGGAAAAGAGGACCCGGAAGAGTTTGTCCGGCTTCTGCGTATTTATAACCAGTACCCTTTGAAGGAACTGATTATCCATCCAAGGGTACAGACGGATTATTACCGGAATACGCCCAATCGGGAAGTTTTCGCAGAAGCGATAAAAAACAGCGCAAATCCTGTTTGTTATAACGGAGATTTGTTTGATTTGGAAAAATGTAAGGCGTTTGAAACCGAGTTTCCCCAGGCGGATATCTGTATGCTGGGCAGAGGCCTTCTGGTGAATCCGGCATTGGTGCGGGAACTGCAGGGTGGAAAAATGCTGGAAAAACAGGAATTGCGGGAGTTTCACGACGCATTGTGCCGGGAATATGAAACGGTAATGAGCGGGGACAGAAACGTCCTGTTTAAAATGAAGGAACTGTGGTTTTATATGGGACATCTTTTTGAAGAGAATAAGAAGCAGATGAAGAAAATCAAGAAATCACAGAAGCTTTCTGATTATATGGAGGCCGTGGACAGCCTTTTTGAAGAGGGCGAATTTCACGCTTGGGGAACATTTGAGTAAAACCGGAGAGTGACAGGAGAAGACAGGAGGCAGAGCCATGATTTATATCAGCCATCTTTTACCAGATGAAGAAATGCAGGAAGTAATCGCTCAAACCGGGGCAGGAGTGGAAAGCATTGAATTTTCCATTTCCGAAAATCTGGATTCCTTATCCGCACACATTGCTTCCTATAAAAAGCGGCTGGCTTTTATGGGTGCAGACAGGCTGACCTTGCACGGTCCTTTTCTAGACTTAAACCCCATGACTTATGACAGTGGGATTGCCAGAGTCACGAAACTGCGTTTTGCCCAGGCGTATGAGGCAGCAAGAGAACTGGGAGCAGAGAAAATCGTGTACCATTCCGGTCTGTATCCGGACGCTTACCTGCTCATTGGCTGGGCAGAGCGAATGGCAGATTTTTTCGGGGAGTTTCTGGAAGACAGAAGAGACATAGACGTGGTTGTGGAAAATGTCTTTGACAGAACCTGGAAACCTTTAAAGGATATGGTGCAGAGGGTGGGAAAGGAGAACTTTCACTTATGTCTGGATGTGGGACATGCCAACCGCTATTCCGAAATTTCGGTACGGGAGTGGTGCCACAATCTAAAAGAGGATATGACACATGTGCACGTGCATGATAATTGCGGAGACAGGGATGCTCATCTGGCTGTGGGAGAAGGCAAGATTCCCTGGGACAGTATTTGGGACGCTCTTAGGGAAAGAAAAGAGATGACCTACACCATTGAGTGCAGTACAAAGGAGGCTGTTTTAAAGTCCTATGCACGGATTAAAAAAGGCATTTTCCAAAATCTGAAAAATCTATAAATATGCAGTTAGAAACAGGCGAAGGGCTTGCCCCTTTGCCTGTTTTTATGTTATCCTAAATAGTAAGACAAAAAATTACCCGACAGAATCGAAAGGGGAATGTAAACATGAAGAAATTAACAGACTTACTGGAACATGTGGAGTACCAATGTCTCCAGGGTACAACAGATAAAGAAATCACCAGCGTGGTATATGATTCCAGAAAGGCAGAGCCGGGGTCGCTGTTTCTCTGTATTAAGGGGGCAGTGTCAGACGGACACAGCTATGCAGCTTCCGTTGCGGAAAAAGGCGCTGCGGTACTGGTGGTGCAGGACGAAGTAGATGTGCCAAAGGATGTGACGGTTATCCGGGTAAAAGACAGCCGTTATGCCATGGCCTGTATTGCGGCAGCCTGGTTTGATTACCCGGCCGCAAAGCTGAAAACCATAGGAATTACAGGTACGAAGGGAAAGACCACCACAACATATCTCGTAAAATCCATTCTGGAAAATGCGGGACATAAGACCGGGCTTATCGGAACCATAGAAACCGTTATTGGAGACACCCGCATTCCTTCTGCCAATACTACACCCGAATCCTATCTGGTGCAGGAATACTTTGCAAAAATGGCAGAGGCGGGCTGTGACAGTGTGGTCATGGAGGTTTCCTCCCAGGGACTGATGCTGCACCGCACCGCAGGATTTACCTTTGATATCGGTATTTTCACGAACATTGAGCCAGACCATATCGGGCCCAATGAGCACAAGGATTTTGAAGATTATATGCACTGCAAATCTCTTTTGTTCCAACAGTGCAAGGTAGGCATTTTTAATGGAGATGACCCGCATTTAGCCCAGATTTTAGAAGGTCATACCTGTCAGGTGGAAACCTTTGGTTTTTCCGAAAAGGCGGATTTGAGAGCGGAGAACACCAGACTGGTAACGGGCAAGGGAACTCTTGGCATTGCTTATGACTTAAAGGGACTTCTGGATTTTCCGGTGGAAATCGACCTGCCGGGTAAATTCAGTGTGTACAATTCGCTGACTGCCATTGCTGTCTGCCGTCATTTCGGTGTTTCCAAAGAAAACATTCAGAAAGCCCTGAAAAAC
This sequence comes from Blautia acetica, assembly GCF_038739805.1. NCBI lineage: Bacteria > Bacillati > Bacillota > Clostridia > Lachnospirales > Lachnospiraceae > Blautia > Blautia acetica. The sequence goes on from NZ_JBBEWO010000001.1 coordinate 35,997, forward strand.
GCAAAGGTAAAAGGCAGAATTGAAATGGTGAAGGTTTCCGATGCGTTTACTCTGATGATTGATTATGCACACAATGCCATGAGTCTGGAAAGTCTTCTGGTGACACTGAAAGAATACCGGCCAAACCGTCTGGTATGTCTTTTTGGCTGCGGAGGCAACCGTTCGAAGCTGCGCAGATATGAAATGGGAGAGGTGTCCGGGAAACTGGCAGACCTTACCATTATTACCTCTGACAATCCAAGAGACGAAGACCCTCAGGAAATCATCAACGATATTAAGGTGGGCATTGGCAAAACCACAGGAGAGTATGTGGAAATCATTGACCGGAAGGAAGCCATTGCCTATGCCATTCACCACGGACAGCCGGGGGATATTGTGGTGCTGGCCGGAAAAGGCCATGAGGATTACCAGGAAATAAAAGGCAAGAAATATCCTATGGATGAGCGTGTGCTGATACAGGAAATTCTGGAAGAAGACAGAAAAAATAAATGAGCAGGATTTATGCAGATATTATCGTAGACATTTCCCAGGAGAAGCTGGACAAAAGTTTCCAGTATGAAATACCGGAAGAACTGCAGGGACAGGTGGAAATCGGAAAGCGGGTGCGGATTCCCTTTGGAAACGGGGGAAGAGAGCTGACAGGTTATGTCATCGGACTTTCCGAAGAACCCAAAATCGAGCCGGACAGAATCAAAGCAATTCTGGCTGTGGAAGACCGGGGCATGGAAATTGAATCCCGCCTCATTTCCCTGGCAGGATGGATTGCCCGGCAGTACGGCTCTACCATGAATCAGGCATTAAAAACCGTTCTTCCCGTCAAGGAAAAAGAAACGGCAAAGGAGAAGAGATACCTTTGTCTGGCAGCGCCGGAAGAGGCTTGTATACCTTTTCTGGAAGAGTACAGGAGAAAACATTACAAAGCAAAAGAACGGCTTTTGCAGGCATTAATGGAAAAGAAAACACTGGAATACACCTATGCTGCGGCAGAATTGAAAATTACGGCTTCAGTTATACGGGGACTGGAGGAAAAAGGCCTTCTTAAGATAGAGCGGGAGCGGGATTATAGAAATCCGGTTTTCAAAGGGGAAGACAGAAAAAATCTGGAAATCTCTCCTCTGAGCCCGGCGCAGAAAGAGGTGTGCAGGGAAATTTTTGCAGAATGGGAAACGGAACATCCCCGTCCCTGTCTCATAAAAGGGGTGACGGGAAGCGGAAAAACGGAAGTTTACATGGAACTCATTACCCATGTGTTGGAACAAGGACAGCAGGTCATTGTGCTGATTCCGGAAATTGCCCTGACCTATCAGAATGTGTCCCGGTTTTATCGGCGCTTTGGCGACTGTGTGTCTCTGATAAATTCCCGGCTTTCCAAAGGGGAGCGTTTTGACCAGTTTGAAAGGGCGAAAAAAGGGGAGGTTTCCATTGTCATCGGTCCCCGTTCCGCCCTGTTTACGCCCTTTCCCAATCTGGGCCTGATTCTTATCGATGAAGAACACGAAGATTCCTATAAAAGTGAGAAGACACCTTGTTACCATGCCAGGGAAACGGCAATCCGCCGGGGGGAAATGGAAGGCGCCCATGTGGTGCTGGGGTCGGCTTCTCCCAGTGTGGAAAGCTATTATAAGGGAAAGACAGGAGAATATAAACTCTTGTATCTGGAAGAGCGTTACGGCGGCAGCCGGCTTCCCCAGGTTTTTGTGGTGGATTTAAAGGAAGAATTAAAGACGGGAAACCGTTCCATGTTCAGCAGTGTTCTGACAGAAAAAATCCGGGACAGACTGCAGAGGAAGGAACAGGTCATGTTGTTTCTCAACAGGAGAGGATATACGGGATTTGTCAGCTGCCGTTCTTGCGGACATGTGATGAAATGTCCTCACTGTGATGTCTCTTTGACCTCCCACAGAAATGGAAGGCTTATCTGCCATTACTGCGGTTACGAAACCTGGGATGTGAGCAAGTGTCCGGTGTGCGGTTCGCCCTATATCGGCGGCTTTAAGGCAGGAACCCAGCAGATAGAAGTTCTTTTGCAGAAAAGTTTTCCGGGAGCCGGGGTGCTGCGCATGGATGCGGACACCACAAAGAAGAAAGATGACCATGAAAAGATTCTGGCTGCGTTTGCCAGAGGGGAAGCGGATATCTTAATTGGCACGCAGATGATTGTAAAAGGTCATGATTTCCCCAATGTGACTCTGGTGGGGGCTCTTGCAGCAGATTTATCCCTGTGCAGCGAGGACTACCGGGCAGCAGAAAAGACATTCCAGCTGCTTTTGCAGGCTGTGGGAAGGGCTGGCAGAGGACAGCGGGCCGGAGAAGCGGTGATTCAGACGTACCATCCGGAACACTACAGTATTCTGGCAGCACAGACCCAGAATTATGAGGACTTTTACCAGCAGGAAATCCGTTACCGGATGCTTATGGATTATCCGCCTGCAGCGGCTATGGCGGCCGTCAGAGGAGCCTGTACAGACGAAGCCCTTTTAAAAGAGGCCATGTCTTACTGCCGGAAATACGTAAAGCGTATCTATCCAAAAGAAGATTTGGTTCTCATCGGACCGGCGCCGGAAACGGTATCGAAGGTGCAGGATTATTACAAAATGGTGCTTTATATGCGCCACAAGGACCGGGAAATTCTGGTAAAACTAAAAGACGCTCTGGAAAAATATATTGCGGTCAATAAAGGCTTTCAGAATATTTATATACAATTTGATTTTAACGTTTAGAAAATCCAAAGGAGAATAGAAATGGCAATCAGAAAAATCAGAACAGAAGGCGACAGCATTTTAACAAAGGAATGTAGAAAAGTAGAGAAAATGACACCGAAAATCCAGGAACTCATTGATGATATGTTTGACACTATGTACGAGGCTTACGGCGTAGGACTGGCAGCCCCTCAGGTAGGAGTTTTAAAGCAGATTGTAGTCATTGACACCACAGGGGAAGACCCATTGGTGCTGATTAACCCGGAAATTATAGAGACTTCCGGTTCCCAGACAGGAGATGAGGGCTGCTTAAGCGTTCCGGGTATGTCCGGAACGGTCACACGTCCAAACCATGTAAAAGTAAGAGCCTTGGACGAAAACATGGAGGAATATATCTTAGAGGGAGAGGAACTGCTGGCCAGAGCTATCTGTCATGAGACAGACCATCTCCATGGCAGACTGTATACAGAACTGGTAGAGGGTGAACTTCACCGCACGAGTTATGAGGAGGACGACGAATGAGAGTAGTTTTTATGGGAACTCCGGATTTCGCAGTGGGAACTCTGGAGGAAATCATCAAAGCCGGACACGAAGTAGCCGGGGTAGTGACACAGCCGGATAAGCCAAAGGGCAGAGGGAAAACCCTGATGCCCACACCGGTGAAGGAAGTAGCGTTAAAACACGAAATTCCTGTTTACCAGCCGAAAAAAGTGCGGGAAGCGGAATTTGTGGAAACGTTAAGGAAAATCGCTCCAGATGTAATTGTAGTGGCGGCCTTTGGACAGATTATTACAAAGGAAATCCTGGAAATGCCAAAATACGGCTGTATCAATGTACACGCTTCTCTTCTTCCTGCCTACCGAGGGGCAGCGCCCATTCAGTGGTCCGTGATTAACGGAGATAAAGAATCCGGCGTTACCATTATGCAGATGGACGAGGGGCTGGATACGGGAGACATGATAGACAAAGTTGTAGTTCCCATTGCAGCGGACGAAACCGGAGGCAGCCTGTTTGATAAATTAAGCCAGGCAGGAGCCAAACTCTGTACAGAAGTATTGGAACAGTTAGAAAACGGCACCGCCGTAAGAGAAAAGCAGCCGAAAGAGAGCACTACGCCATATGCTGCCATGATTGACAAGAAAATGGGAAACATTGACTGGAGAAAGCCTGCAAAGGAAATTGAGCAGCTTATCCGGGGATTGAATCCCTGGCCCAGCGCATATACAAAGCTGCAGGGAAAAACACTGAAAATCTGGAAGTCAGAGGTCAGAGAGGAAAGCTTTGGAACTCAGCCGGGACAGGTTGTGGGAATCGAAGAAGACGCCCTGCTTATTCAGACCGGCAAAGGCAGCCTGGCAGTAAAGGAGCTGCAGCTGGAGGGCAGGAAGCGCATGGACACTTCTTCTTTCCTGCGGGGCTTTTCGGTTTCGGAACATGAGGTTTTAGGATAAATTATGATGAACAAAGTAAACTTAAGAGAATTGATTCTGGAAATTCTTCTGGAAATCAGCAAAGGGGAACGGCACAGTCATCTGATAATACGGGGAACGCTGGAAAAATATCAGTATCTGGAAAAGCAGGAGAGGGCTTTCATTACCAGAGTCTGTGAAGGCACTCTGGAATACCGTCTGCGTCTGGACTATATTCTGAACCGGTATTCTACTGTTCCCACAGAGAAGATGAAGCCGGTTATCCGGGAACTTTTGCGAAGCGGTGTGTATCAGATGCTGTATATGGACAGTGTACCGGACAGCGCAGTGTGCAATGAAGCTGTGAAGCTGGCCAGAAAAAAAGGTTTTTACAACCTTACCGGTTTTGTAAACGGTGTGTTAAGAAAGGTAGCCAGAGAATACGGCAGTATTCGGTTCCCGCAGAAGAGTCAGCCCGTGGAATACCTCTCTGTGATGTATTCTATGCCGATATGGCTGGTAGAACGCTTTCTGAAGGATTACGGATTTGAAAAGTCTGAAAAAATTTTTGAGGCTTTTTTAGAGGAGAGTCCTACCACTATCCGTATAAGAGAACATCTGGTAGATAAGCAGGCGGTGCTGGAGAGCCTGGAAAAACAGAAAGTTCTTGTAGAAAAGGCGCCTTATGTAGAAAATGCCTATTATCTGAAAAATTATGATTATCTTCCTGCCTTAGAGGCGTTCCGTATGGGAAATATCCAGGTACAGGATGTCAGTTCCATGCTGGTTGCAGAGATTGCAGACCCCAGGGAGGGGGATTATGTGATTGATTTGTGCGCGGCGCCGGGAGGAAAGAGTCTGTGCATCGCGGATAAGTTGAAAGGAACCGGGCGGGTGGACGCCAGGGATATCAGCAGAACCAAGACGGACTTGATTCGGGAAAACGCTATCCGTCAGAATTTCCTCAATGTGGTAGTGACTGAAAAAGACGCCACAGAACTGGATTCGGAAGCTCTGGAAAAGGCGGACATTCTTCTTGCAGACGTTCCATGCTCCGGTCTTGGGGTTATCGGAAGAAAGACGGACATTAAATACAACATCAGCCAGGCAGGTATTCAGGAACTGGCTGCCCTGCAGCGGAAAATTCTGGAACAGGCATCTACTTATGTGAAGCCGGGTGGTACCCTGATTTACAGTACCTGTACCGTTACCCCAGAAGAAAATATAGAAAACGTGCAGTGGTTTACAGAGCATTATCCCTATGAACTGGAAAGTCTGGACCCGTATCTGTGTGAGGAACTTAGGGGAGAAACTACAAAAGAAGGCTATCTGCAGCTGCTTCCGGGGATTCATCACTGCGACGGATTCTTTATAGCCAGATTGAAGAGGAAAACAGAATGGAACAGATAGAAATTAAATCACAAAGTCTGAAGGAATTAAAGGAAACCGTGGCAGCACTGGGAGAAAAGCCTTTTAGGGCGAAACAGCTCTATGAGTGGATACACCAGAAACTGGCCGTGGACTTTGAGGAGATGACCAATCTGTCCAAGGCTTTTCGGGAAAAGCTGAAACAGCAGTGCGTACTGACTGCGCTGGAGACTTTGGAGGTGCAGACATCCAAAATAGACGGTACCCAGAAATATCTTTTTGCCCTCTCTGACGGGAATGTTGTGGAAAGTGTGCTGATGAAATACAAGCACGGCAACAGCGTGTGCATTTCCTCTCAGGTGGGCTGTAAAATGGGCTGCCGGTTCTGCGCTTCTGCCATTGGAGGCTGGACCAGAAATCTGCTGCCTTCGGAAATGTTGGACCAGATTTACCGGATACAGCAGATTTCCGGGGAACGGGTGTCAAACGTAGTGGTCATGGGAACCGGAGAGCCTTTGGATAATTACGAGAATCTTTTGAGATTTATCCGTATGCTTTCGGACGAAAACGGGCTGCATATCAGCCAGAGAAATATCACGGTGTCCACCTGCGGCATTGTGCCCCGGATGTATGATCTGGCAGAGGAAAATCTGCAGATTACCCTGGCCATTTCTCTTCATGCGTCCAATCAGGAGAAAAGGGCGGAACTGATGCCCATTGCCAATCGGTATTCTATTGGAGAAGTGCTGGAGGCCTGTCGGAATTATTTTGAGAAAACAGGCAGAAGACTGACTTTTGAGTACAGTCTGGTAGGCGGAAAGAATGATTCCCAGGAGGATGCAAGGGAGCTGGCAGAGCTGATTCGGGGGCTGAACTGCCATGTGAATCTCATTCCCGTAAACCCCATTAAAGAGCGGGATTTCGTGCAGTCAGAGAAAAAAGTTATAGAGAATTTTCAAAATAAACTTGAAAAATACCAAATAAATGTTACTATTAGAAGGGAAATGGGCAGAGATATTGATGGTGCCTGTGGACAACTAAGGAAAAGTTATATCGATAAGAAAGAGGACTCGTAGGATGAAATCATATTCTGTAACGGATGTGGGACAGAAACGTCAGGTGAATCAGGACTATGTTTTTGCTTCTGAGGAACCGGTTGGAAATCTGCCGAATCTCTTCGTGGTTGCAGATGGTATGGGAGGCCATAAGGCGGGAGATTTTGCTTCCAGCTTTGCGGTGCAGATTTTACTGCATACCATTTTGGAGGACGAAAATCAAAATCCGATTAAAATTATCCGCAATGCCGTGGAAGAAGCAAATCGAAAAGTTCTCGAAGAGGCGAAACAGCATGCGGAGATGGAGGGCATGGGAACCACCATGGTTCTTGTAACTATCGTTGACGATTATGCGTATGTAGCAAATGTGGGAGACAGCAGACTATATTTAATCGAAGACAAGATTCTTCAGATTACAAAAGACCATTCTCTGGTAGAGGAGATGGTGAGAAGGGGATTAATTACAAAGGAGGAGGCCAAGACGCACCCGGATAAGAACATTATTACCCGTGTGCTGGGAATCGGTCCGGAAGTGGAAGTGGATTTCTTTGATATTCACTTAAAGGAAAACAGCACTTTGCTGCTTTGCTCGGATGGATTGTCCAATATGGTTTCCGATGATGATATCTGGAGAATTGCAAATACAAGCAGGGATTTGAGAGAGACGGGCATGCGCCTGGTTTCCCTTGCAAATGAAAACGGCGGTAAAGATAATATAGCAGTGGTACTGGTACAGCCAGACACAAAAGAGGTGGAAGTATGTTAAATATGGGAGTAATTGTAGGCGAGCGGTATGAGATTGTCGGCTGTGTAGGCTCCGGCGGTATGGCCGATGTATATAAGGCAAAAGACCATAAGCTCAACCGCTTTGTCGCTATGAAGGTGCTGAAACCGGAGTTCAGCGCAGATACGAATTTTATCCGGAAATTTCAAAGAGAGGCCCAGGCAGCAGCAGGTTTGGCACACCCCAATGTAGTGAATGTGTTTGATGTAGGGGAGGACCAGGGCATTAATTACATTGTAATGGAACTGATTGAGGGAATTACCTTAAAAGAGTATATTTCCAAAAAGGGAAGACTGACGGTTAAAGAAGCGACCAGTATTGCCATTCAGGTATCCATGGGTCTGGAGGCTGCGCACAACCGGAACATCGTACACCGGGACATTAAGCCTCAGAACATTATTATTTCAACAGACGGAAAAGTAAAGGTAACGGATTTCGGTATTGCCAGAGTTGCTTCTTCCAATACAATCAGCACCAATGCCATGGGTTCTGTACACTACAGTTCACCGGAGCAGGTACGGGGCGGATACAGCGACTTTAAGAGTGATATTTATTCTCTGGGTATTACCATGTATGAAATGGTAACCGGAAGAGTGCCCTTTGACGGGGATACCACAGTGGCCATTGCCATTAAGCATCTGCAGGACGAAATGGTACCTCCTTCCCAGTATGTGCCGGAACTTCCCCACAGTCTGGAAGAGATTATCCTGAAATGTACCCAGAAGAGTCCGGACAGGCGATACAGCACCCTGGCTGAACTGATTAATGATTTGAAACATTCTCTCATTGACCCCAACGGAAGCTTTGTCAATCTGTCGCCTCTGAGCAATCATGCACAGACCATTATGATTACACCGGAGGAAATGAAGCAGATTCAAAACGGCGGATATAACACCTCTTCTTTCTATGAAGAAGACGACGATGATGAGGATGATGACGATGAGGAAATCTACGAAAAGCCCTCAAAGAAGAAGCGTCGCCGCAGAGATGAAGAAGACGAGGATGACGAAGAAGATGAAGAGGATGATGACGAACGCGGCGGTGTGAATACCAAGCTGGAAAAAGCCATGACCATCGGTGGACTGATTATCGGCGGTATTATCATCTGTATTCTGATTTACATGGTAGCTTCTGCAGCAGGACTGGTAAGTCTGGGCAGTAAGAAGGACAATGACGCAGATACACAGAAGGAACAGGCACAGGATGCCACAGACGAAACGGTAAACAAAGTGACGGTTCCGGATTTGACAGGTAAGACAGAGGAAGAGGCTGGAACAGAATTAAATGCCCAGAATCTCGGCAAGAAAAAAGGCGGAGAAGAAGCTTCTGATACTGTAGCAGAAGGGCTGATTACCAGAACAGAGCCCGCAGCCGGAACCCAGGTGGACAAAAACACACAGGTGGTTTACTATGTCAGCACCGGAAAGGCGGAAGAAGACACTAATGTGACCATTCCATCCGGACTGGTTGGAGAATCTTTGAGTTCTGTACAGTCTACTCTGCAGGATTTAGGGTTGAAAATCAATGTAGAGAAGCAGCAGAGTTCCAGTGTGGAAGTGGGAAAAGTTATTTCTCTGAATCCGGGAGAAGGAACTTCTGTGGCAAAGGACACAGAAGTTGTAATTACCGTCAGCACCGGTGAAGGTGACAAGATGGTAGCAGTACCGAATGTACGGGGAATTGAGGCGTCAGAGGCAGAAGCAACTCTGATAGCCCAGGGCTTGATTGTAGAAGTGGAAAAAAGCGACAGTGAAGATGCCAATGTGGCTTATGGCGAAGTGTATGCACAGACACCGAAGGCAGGAAACCGCGTAGAAGAGGGAACTACCATTACCATTAAAGTTCGTACAGAGGGAGCTTCTTCTTCCACTGGAACAACCACAGACGGAACCAAAGTAGAGGCAGGACAGTGGGCAGCTATTGAGCCGAAACTGAAAAAGCCGGACAACTACCAGGGAGGCAATGTACAGCTTCGTCTGGTACAGGATGGTGACGGTGACCAGGAGGAAGGCGGTACCGTTATTATGGAAGGATCCCCCATTGATTTTGATTCCAATGGCGGCTATTATTCCGTGGGAAGCATTGTAGGAAAAGACGGGGTAGAAAGCGGAACGCTGTATCTGGCGGAGCAACAGGAAGACGGAAGTTACCAGACTTTGTGGTCTTATGAACTGAAGTTTTCAGAAGTAGAATAAAGAAAATACAGAGAATACTCCTTTTGACAGGAAGACCGTCAAAAGGGGTATTCTTTTTTCTTGCCTTTGAATTTCAAAGAGTATATAATATTTACAGTATGCAGATTATGTGATATAAATAAAAAGTTGTAAAAATATAAGGTAGGTTACATGCAGGGAAGAATCGTAAAAGGAATTGCCGGATTTTATTATATTGCGGCAGAAGATACAGAAACGTATGAATGTAAAGCAAAAGGGATTTTCCGCAAGGAAAAACTAAAGCCCTTAGTAGGAGATTATGTGGAGATCGAGGTGCTGGACCGGGAACACAGGACTGGCAGTATTACGGCTGTGCTGCCAAGGAAAAATATACTGATTCGTCCGGCTGTGGCAAATATTGACCAGGCGCTGGTGATTTTTGCGGCAAAGGAGCCGGGGCCGAATTTCTCACTGTTGGACCGCTTTCTGGTGACGATGGAGCGGCAGGATATTCCGGTGATGATTTGCATAAACAAGCAGGATTTGGCAGAAGAAGCAGAAACACAGCAAATCCGGGAATGTTATGAAGCCTGTGGTTATGAGGTGCTCTTTACCAGCGCCAGCCAAAAAGAAGGCATTGAAACCTTAAAAGAACGTCTGAAAGGAAAGACCACGGCTGTGGCGGGTCCCTCCGGTGTGGGCAAGTCTTCGCTGACGAATCTGCTGGCGCCGGGGATTGAGATGGAAACGGGGGAAATCAGCAAAAAACTGGGGCGGGGACGACATACCACCAGACACTCTCAGTTGATTGCGTTGGGGGAACATACGTATCTCATGGATACACCGGGTTTTACCTCTTTCTATGTGGAAGATATGGAAAAGGAAGAACTGCGGTATTATTTCCCGGAATTTCAGCCCTATGAAGGACAGTGCCGTTTTCAAGGCTGTACCCACACCCATGAGCCGGGCTGTGCGGTGAAGGAAGCATTGGAGCAGGAGAAAATAGGAAAGCAGCGATATGGGAACTACCTGGAAATGTATAGAGAACTGGAAGAAAAAAGGAGGTATTAGGAGGCGTGGAATATAAATTATCACCATCCATTCTGGCGGCAGATTTTGCCAATCTGGGCGCAGATATAAAAAAGGCACAGGAAGCAGGCGCAGACTGGCTTCACATTGATGTCATGGACGGGCAGTTTGTACCGTCTATTTCCATGGGGATTCCGGTTATAGAATCTCTTAGAAAGGCTGTAGATATGTTTTTTGATGTGCATATCATGGCTTTGGACCCCACCCACCTCGTGGATGACTTTATAAAAGCAGGTGCAGATATGATTACTGTACACGCAGAGACCTGCCCCCATCTGGACAGAACTTTACGGCTGATTCAGGAGAAAGGCTGTCGGGCAGGAGTAGCCATTAATCCGGCAACGCCTGTAAATGTGCTGGAGCATGCTATAGAACTGGCAGACATGGTACTGATTATGACGGTAAATCCCGGCTTTGGAGGACAGTCTTATCTTCCCTACTGCAGCGAAAAGGTGCGTCAGGTACGGCAGGAGGCTGAAAAGAGAGGTCTGGAACTGGACATTCAGGTAGACGGAGGTATAAACAGAGACACTATTTCAGAAGTTCTGGAGGCAGGGGCCAATGTAATTGTGGCAGGTTCTGCCGTCTTTAAGGGAGACATTGCAGCCAATGTAAAAGAACTGAAAGGAATGATGAACGGGTAATGGATACGGTTTTAGTGTGCGGCGGCTGTTTGCAGGAGGAGTTTGCACGAAACGTTATAGAACACATGCATCCCGACTGCGTTATCGGAATTGACCGGGGACTGAATTTCTGCTATAGAAATCATATCCGGCCCGACTATATTCTGGGAGACTTCGACAGCATTGACAAAGAAGTGCTGGCTTATTATGAAAGTCAGCCGGATGTTTCCGTGAAACGGTATCAGCCGGAAAAGGATGCCACAGACACGGCTATCGGCATGGAACTGGCTTTCAAGGCAGGCAGTGACCGGATTTTTCTTCTGGGCGCTACGGGAGGAAGGTTAGACCACTATATGGGAAACCTGAAAACTTTGATTACGGCTTCCAGGCGGAACTGTCAGGCATGGATTCTGGATGAACAGAATGCAATTACTCTGCTTTCCCGATCCGCAGAATTGAAAAAAGCGGAGCAGTTCGGAACGTATATTTCCTTTTTTTCCATGGGAGACTGTGTAAAGGGGCTGACTTTGCGGGGATTTAAGTATCCGCTGACGGATTATACCATGGATAATGCAGACGGCATTGGTATCAGTAATGAAATAGAGGCAGAAACAGCGTCTGTCACCTTTTCAGAAGGACAGGTCTTAATGATTATGTCAAAAGACAAAATTTGAAGATAAAGCAAAAAGTAAAGTGAGGATTTTATTATGAAATTAGGTATCGTGGGACTTCCCAACGTAGGAAAGAGTACATTGTTTAACTCTCTGACAAAGGCAGGAGCAGAATCAGCAAACTACCCTTTCTGTACCATTGACCCAAACGTGGGAATCGTAGCAGTTCCGGACGAGAGACTGAAGCTTTTGGGCGATTTTTACCAGTCTAAAAAAGTAACTCCGGCTGTCATTGAGTTTGTAGATATTGCAGGTCTGGTAAAAGGCGCGTCCAAAGGCGAAGGTCTGGGAAACCAGTTTCTGGCCAATATTCGTGAGGTAGACGCCATTGTCCATGTAGTACGTTGCTTTGAAGATGAAAACGTGGTACATGTAGACGGTTCTATCGACCCGTTAAGAGATATTGAAACCATTAATCTGGAACTGGTTTTCTCTGATTTGGAAATTTTGGAGAGAAGAATTGCAAAGACCACCAAGTCCGCCAGAATGGATAAAGACGCGGCAAAAGAACTGGAATTTCTGAAAGGAGTAAAAGCCCATTTAGAAGACGGAAAGCCTGCGGCAACTCTGGAACTGGAAGATGAAGACCAGGAATTATACATGAAGGAATACAACCTGCTTACCTGGAAACCGGTTATCTATGCTGCCAATGTTTCCGAGGATGACCTGGCAGACGACGGGGCTTCCAATCCTCATGTACAGAAGGTAAGAGAATATGCTTCTCAGACAGGCAGCGAAGTTTTTGCCCTGTGTGCAGAAATCGAACAGGAAATCTCTGAACTGGAAGAAGACGAAAAGAAAGAATTTCTGGAAGATTTGGGAATTAAACAGTCCGGTCTGGAGAAACTGATAGTAGCAAGCTACCGTCTGCTGGGACTTTTAAGTTTCCTGACTGCAGGAGAGGATGAAACAAGAGCCTGGACCATTAAGGTGGGTACCAAAGCGCCTCAGGCTGCAGGAAAAATACACACAGACTTTGAACGTGGATTTATCAAAGCGGAGGTTGTGAATTATCAGGACCTTCTGGACTGCGGTTCTTATGCAGGAGCCAGAGAAAAAGGTCTTGTGCGCATGGAAGGAAAAGAGTACGTGGTGCAGGACGGAGATGTGATTTTATTCCGCTTCAACGTATAAGGAGGGTGCCTATGACCCAGAGTGAACTGAAAGAGAAAATTGAAGAAGTAAGAAAAACTCTTGATACGGCCATTGAAACCAAAGCCGGTTTCGGAAAAATATTGGATATCAGTCAGTCTTTGGACAGATTGATTGAAGAATACATGCAAATGAATACCCAGAGTTGCATGGTAAAGCAGTAGGGGAAAGAAGAGATGGAAGTTTCTGGAAAACCTTGATTTTCCGGGCTTTTTTCTCTTCTTTTTTTGCACAAAAACATATGTTCTCCCTTGCGCATTTCCCATTCTTGGTATAGAATGAACACATAAGTGGTAGAAAGTGGTGAAAAGTGGTAGTAAATGGGTGGCTTGTGGCAGAAGTACCCCGTATGGACCATGGAGGAGACGAAGGGGAGATTCGTTTCTTCACGAAAGAAGGTGTCGTTCATATGTTCATGGGAGAGTACAGTCATACAATTGATGCAAAGGGAAGGATGATTATTCCCTCCAAGTTCCGGGAAGAGCTGGGAGAAGAATTTGTACTGACCAAGGGTCTGGATGGCTGTTTGTCAATCTATCCCAATGATGAATGGAAAGCCTTTGAAGAAAAGCTGAAAGCTTTACCGCTTAATGATAAAAATGCAAGAGCCTTCTTACGTTTCTTTGTAGCCAGCGCAACTGCATGTGAACTGGACAAGCAGGGGAGAATTCTCGTGCCGGCAACGCTGCGGGAATTTGCCGGTTTGAACAAAGATGTGGTATTAACTGGAAATCTTACAAGGATTGAAGTCTGGAGTAAGGAAAAATGGTTGGAAAACAGCAATTACGAGGACATGGATGCCATTGCAGAGGGTATGCAGAGTATGGGCATTATTATCTGAGTATGCTAGGAGAGAAAAATGGAATTTAAACACCAATCCGTATTACTGGAAGAAACAGTCGGGAACTTAAGGGTAAAGCCCGACGGAACTTACGTTGATGGAACACTGGGAGGCGGCGGACATTCCTATGCGATATGTCAGCAGTTATCTGCCAAGGGGAGCTTGATAGGTATAGATCAAGATGAAGCTGCAATAAGAGCTGCGGGAGAGCGGTTACAGGAATTCAGGGAGAATGTAACCATCGTCCGCAGCAATTATTGCAACATGAAAAAAGAATTACAAAAGATAGGAATCACATCAGTTGATGGGATTGTTTTAGATTTGGGAGTATCTTCTTACCAGCTGGATAACAGCGAGCGGGGATTTACCTACAGAGAAGATGTTCCTCTTGACATGCGTATGGACCAGAGGAATCCCCGGACCGCAAAGGATATTGTGAACACTTACAGTGAAAGTGAACTGTACCGCATTATCCGGGATTACGGGGAAGATAAATTTGCGAAAAACATTGCAAAGCATATCTGTCTTGCAAGACAGGAAAAGAACATAGAAACCACGGGAGAGCTCACGGAGATTATCAAACGGGCGATTCCCATGAAAATGCGAGCAGTTGGAGGGCATCCGGCGAAAAAGACTTTCCAGGCTATCCGAATTGAGTTGAATCAGGAATTGGATGTGCTGAAGAATACACTGGATGATATGATTGACCTTTTGAATGATGAAGGAAGGATTTGTATTATTACATTTCATTCCCTGGAAGACCGGATTGTAAAGACTATTTTTAAGAAAAATGAGAATCCGTGTACCTGTCCCCCGGGATTTCCGGTGTGCGTATGCGGAAACGAATCAAAAGGGAGAGTGATTACCAGAAAGCCCATTCTGCCAAGTGCAGAAGAACTGGAGTATAACAAACGTTCTAAAAGCGCCAAACTGCGGGTTTTCGAGAGGGTGAAACAGTAACAGGAAATAACCTGACAAGGGGAGAGTTTCATGGCAAGTACAAGGAACCGAAACAAATATGACAACAGAAGAGTGCAGAAGCGCGGGGCGTACTTTGAAGATGGAAACGCTGCGCGCCGTTTGGAAGAGGTACCTGGTCGGCCAAAGAAGAAACTGAGCAGGACGGTACAGAAGAACCGGGCAAAGAGTACAAATATGGGAAAGGGTTATATTGCCTTTCTTACCTTTGTGTGTGCCTTGGCTACAGGTGCCTGCGTGCATTATATCAAATTGACTGCGGAGCTGACGGCACAGAAAAGTGCACAGGCGCAATTAGAATTAGAACTCAATGAACTGAAAGCAGATAATGACGCCTACTACAGCGATGTGATGAGCAGTGTGGATTTGGATGATATCAGAGACCGTGCCATCAATGAGCTGGGGATGGAGTATGCAACAGAAGACCAGATTAAATACTATGTTCCGGGAAACAACAGTTATGTAAGACAGTATCAGGATATTCCGGAAGAATAAGCAGGTGAAAGATTGAGAAAAGACGAGTCAAGACAAAGAAAACTTACAAAAAAGATGAAACTAAAGCTGGCGGGGGTATTTGGCTGTTCTCTGCTGGCTTTAGTCAGTTTATTGGGAGGAATTACCATTATCAATGCCAAGTCGGGAAACCGTTATACCCAGCAGGTGTTGTCCCAGTCCCAGCAGCAGTATACAAATACAACGATTCCTTTTAAGCGGGGCAGTATTACGGACCGCAACGGTACTATTTTAGCCAACAGTGTGAAGGTGTACAACCTGGTTTTGGACTGTGTGGAAATTAACAAGAACCCGGAAAAGTATAAAGAACCTACGAAGGCAGCGCTGGAGGAGTATTTTGGCATTGACCAGGATACAGTCGAAGACCTTTTAACCGGGGATGACACCAAGGCGAGCCAGTATCAGATTCTGCAAAAGGAAGTTACCATGGAAGAGAAGAAGGCATTTGAAGCCTCTTTGGAAATTCCGGAGGATGAGGAAGAGAAGAAGGCTCTGGGCGAGGAGGAAGTGACCCGTCGCCAGAGCGTCCGTGGAATTTACTTTGAAGAAAACTATAAGCGGATTTATCCTTTGGAGAGTCTGGCTTGTGATGTCATTGGATTTACCGACTCAGATGATACGGCAACCTGGGGGCTGGAAGGGTATTACAACAGTACGTTAAATGGCAGCAACGGGCGTAAATTTGGGTATATGGGTGAAAATGAGACACTGGAGCAGACCATTATTGAGGCGGAGAATGGAAAGAATCTGACCACTACCATAGATGCTACGATTCAGGAGATTGTGGAAAAGTATATTTCCGCTTTTGACCGGGCGCTGTCTGCCGGTCCTAATAACAAAAAGAATGCTAAGAAAAAGGGCGCGGAAAATATAGCCGTCATTGTGGAAGACCCCAATACCGGGGAGATTCTGGCTATGGCCAGTTCGGGAACGTATGATTTAAACAATCCCAGGGATTTAACGGGAAGTTATACAGATTTGGAAATCGCAAATATGGACGATGAAGAGACAAAAGAAGCTCTGTTTGCCATGTGGAAAAACTATTGTGTCAGCCAGAACTATGAACCGGGTTCCGTTATTAAACCTATTGTAGTGGCCAGCGCCCTGGAATCCGGCGCCATTACGGAAGACAGCCGTTTTGTCTGCGACGGCGGAGAGGAAATCGGAGAGGACTATGTGCGTTGCGCTGTTTATCCCGACAGCCATGGGGCGGAAAGCGTGGGAGAGGTTATTCAGAACTCCTGCAATGACGGTATGATGGCCATCGGACGGAAAATGGGGGCCAGTCTGTTTCTGGAATATCAGAGCAAGTTTAATTTTGGTACCAGAACCGGTATTGACCTGCCAAGTGAGGAAACGGGACTTCTGTTTTCAGAAGATAATATGTATGAGATGGAATTGGCTACCTCAGCTTTCGGCCAGGGATTTAACTGTACTATGATTCAGGAAATTGCAGCCATGTCTGCGGCAATTAACGGCGGTGTTTATTACCAGCCCCATCTGGTAAAAGAAATTACCGATGAAGATGGAAAAGTTGTGAAAAATATCACTCCTACCATTTTAAAACAGCCCATATCAGAAGAGGTTTCTGCAGATGTGCGGGAATACATGGGTATGAGTGTGGAGAGCGGTACCAGTAAGTCAGCTAAAGTCAAGGGATATTCCATGGGCGGTAAGACTGGTACAGCGGAAAAGCTGAATGAAAAGGAAAAGGGAAACTATCTGGTATCCTTTATCGGTTTTGCCCCTCTGGATAAGCCAGAAGTCATTATCTATACGGTTGTAGATACACCAAACGTGGAGGAACAGGCTTCCAGTACGTATCCTCAGTATCTGTCCCAGGCGATTCTGTCTGAGGTACTGCCGTACATGAACATCTATCAGGACGAGCCGACAGACGAAGAAACCGTACTCTGGGAAGGTTTCTACGGAGTGCCCAAGATGACAGATATCATCAAAGACGGTGTGTCCAATCCATATGGCACCATACTGGACCAGGGCTTCGGTGACGGAGACCCACAGGAAGAAGAGGCCAACAACGAGGAAACAGATGGCATTACCAACGAAGACGCAGGCATTGACGAAGATGACGCCACCTACGAAGAAGATGCCTATGGTATGGAAGACTTGGAAGACCAAATAAGAAGATAAAAAACAGTGTTGCTGCAATTCCTTCGTGCGGCAACACTGTTTTTCGTTCTAAAGAAGAGGCAGGAAATCATATAGTATAGGGATAAGCTGTTTGTCGGGGCTGAAAGTTGAGGAAAAACAGAACCTATCATAAAAAGAAAACCGTGGTAGTCTTTGCTGCCTGTGTGCTGATGCTTATGGGACTTATGGGACGTATGGTCTATCTTATGGTCATCCGTTCAGATTATTATGCGAAGAAGGCAGAGCAGCTTCATGAAAGGGAGCGGGACATTAAGGCGGCCAGAGGCAGAATTCTGGATTGTAAAGGGGAGGTGCTGGCGGATAATAAAGCGGTGTGTACGATTTCTGTGATTCACAGCCAGATAAAAGAGCCGGAAAAGGTTATCCGTATGTTGGAAAAAGAGCTGGGGCTGTCTTACGAAACTGCCAAAAAGAGAGTAGAAACCGTGTCTGCCATTGAACGGGTCAAGACCAATGTGGAGAAAAGTGTGGGGGACAAAATCCGAAGCTATGGGCTGGAGGGCGTCAAAGTAGACGAAGATTTCAAGCGGGATTATCCTTATGAAGAACTGGCCTCCAAGGTGCTGGGGTTTACCGGAGGGGATAATCAGGGGATTATCGGACTGGAAGTAAAGTATGAAGATGTGCTGCAGGGCATTAATGGCAAGATACTCACCACCACAGATGCCAGAGGGGTAGAGTTGTCCGAATTGGGAGAGTATCGGGCAGAGCCGGTGCCGGGGTATGATTTGCACCTGAGTCTGGACAAAAATATTCAGATGTACGCCCAGCAGGCCGCAGAGAAAGTCATGGAGGAAAAAGAGGCGGACGCTGTGTCCATTCTGCTGCTGAATCCCCAGAACGGAGAGATTTATGCCAATGCCAATGTGCCGGAATTTAATTTGAATGAGCCGTTTACTCTGAATACGGATATAGACACTTCCGGTATGACAGACAAGGAATTGCAGGATGCCTGCAACCAGATGTGGAGAAATCTCACAATCAATGATACCTATGAGCCGGGGTCTACTTTCAAAATTATTACCATGGCAGCCGGACTTTCCCAGGGGGTGGTACACCGGGATGACCGCTTTTCCTGTCCCGGTTTTCGGGTGGTGGAGGACAGAAGAATTCACTGCCATAAAAGAACAGGACACGGGGCAGAAAGCTTTGTGGAAGGGGCCATGAATTCCTGCAATCCGGTGTTTATTGAGGTAGGGCTGCGGCTGGGCGTGGACAATTATTACCGATATTTTCAAAAGTTTGGCCTTCTGGAGAAGACCGGCATTGATTTGCCGGGAGAGGCGGGCACCATTATGCACAAAAAAGAAAATATCGGGGAAGTGGAACTGGCTACCATTTCTTTTGGCCAGTCCTTTCAGATTACGCCTATACAGCTGGCTACCACAGTCAGTTCCCTGATTAACGGAGGAAAACGGATAACACCCCACTTTGGAGTAAGGGTGACAGACCGGGAAGGCAATCTGGTAAAAACGCTGGACTATAAGGAACAGACCGGAATTGTCACGCCCGAGGTGTCAGAAGAAGTCCGCTACATTCTGGAAAAAGTAGTATCTGAGGGTTCAGGAAAGAACGCAGCCATAGAGGGCAGAACCATTGGGGGAAAGACCGCCACTTCCCAGACTTTGCCAAGAAGCGCTAACCGCTATATCTCGTCTTTTCTGGGCTTTACTCCGGCAGATAATCCCCAGGTTCTGGGTATCTGCGTCATCCACGACCCTCAGGGCATTTATTACGGCGGAACCATTGCCGCGCCTGTGATAAAAGACATCTTTGAGAATATTCTGCCCTACATGGGGATTGAAGGTTGATAAATGAAGGAAAAAGCATTATACTAGGAAGAGCAAAAATACATAAAAAAGAGGTGTACTATGACAGATTTTAAAATGGTTGTACCGGTACTTGTGGCGTTTGCCATCAGTGTCATATTAGGTCCCATTATCATTCCCTATCTGCGGAAACTGAAAATGGGACAGACAGAGCGTAAAGAGGGAGTACAGTCCCACCTAAAGAAAGCCGGAACCCCCACCATGGGCGGTATTATTTTCCTTCTTTCCACAGTGGTGACTTCCCTGCTCTATGTAAAAGATTATCCGAAGATCATTCCTGTTTTGTTTCTCACACTGGGATTTGGAATCATTGGTTTTCTGGATGACTACCTGAAGGTTGTGCTGAAGCGTTCGGACGGCTTAATGCCCATGCAGAAAATGGCATGCCAGATTGTGGTAACGGCTGTGTTTGCCTTTTATCTGGTGAAATTTACCGATGTGCCTCTGACTATGAAAATTCCTTTTATTCCGGGACATGAACTGGACTTCGGTATTCTCACCATTCCGCTTATCTTTATTGTAGTCATCGGTACGGTAAACGGTGTAAATTTTACCGACGGACTGGACGGGCTGGCTTCTTCTGTAACCATTATGGTGGCTACCTTCTTTTCCGTTATTGCCATTGGGACAAAGAGCGGGATTGAACCCATTACCTGCGCGGTGGTGGGGGCTTTGATGGGCTTTTTGCTGTTCAATGTGTATCCGGCCAAGATTTTTATGGGAGACACGGGCTCGCTGGCTCTGGGCGGTTTTGTGGCAGGTACGGCGTATATGCTGCAGATGCCACTGTTTCTTTTGATTGTAGGTCTGATATATGTGGTGGAGGTGTTGTCTGTTATGATTCAGGTGACTTACTTTAAGGCAACCCACGGGAAGAGATTCTTTAAAATGGCGCCCATTCACCATCACTTTGAGTTGTGCGGCTGGTCTGAAACCAGAGTCGTAGCAGTATTTTCCATTATCACGGCTGTTTTATGTCTGATTGCGTTAATGGGTGTATAGGAGAAAAATTATGAGTTTACACAAAATGGAATTACAGGGGAAAAAGGTGCTGGTGTTTGGTTCCGGTATCAGCGGAATCGGTGCGGCAAAGCTTCTGGAAGCCGTAGGCGCCCGGGTTGTCCTGTATGACGGCAATGAGAAACTGAAAAAGGAAGAGCTTCAGAAGAAGCTGCCCAAAGGCTCCGCCTGTGAAATTGTACTGGGCGAACTGAGTGGCGAAGTGATTTCCACTCTGGATTTGGCAGTGATGAGTCCGGGAGTACCTCTGGACATTGCGCCTGTGGAGCGTATGCAGGCTGCAGGCGTGCCGGTGTGGGGCGAAGTAGAACTGGCTTACCGCATGGGCGAGGGAACGGTGCTGGCCATTACAGGGACAAACGGAAAGACTACCACCACAGCGCTCCTTGGAGAAATCATGAAGGCTTACGCGAATTCGGTGTTTGTAGTAGGAAATATCGGAAATCCCTATACAGAGGCGGCTTTGTCCATGAATGAAGACAGCTATACAGTGGCGGAAATCAGCAGTTTTCAGCTGGAAACCACCCACACCTTTGCGCCAAAAGTTTCTGCTATTCTAAATATTACAGAAGACCATTTAAACCGTCATCATACTATGAAAGAATATATTCGTGTGAAAGAACTGATTGCAGCCAATCAGACAAAGGACGATTTCTGTATTCTGAATTATGAAGACGAAGAACTGCGCAGGTTTGCAGAACACTGTCCGGCAACGGTTGTTTTTTTCTCCAGTGAGCGAAAGCTGGAAAAGGGCGTGTACTTAGATGGTACGAGGATTGTGCTGAAAACGGACGCAGAAGAGGTGGAACTGGTACGCACTGAAGAACTAAAGCTTCTGGGACAGCATAATTACGAAAACGTTATGGCAGCAGCGGCTATGGCTTACTGCGCCGGGGTGCCCAAGGAAGTTATCCGAAAGGCAGCGTCTGCATTTCGTGCCGTTGCACACCGTATTGAGTTTGTGGAAGAGATTCATGGCGTGGCTTATTACAACGATTCCAAGGGAACCAATCCCGACGCAGCCATTAAGGGCATACAGGCGATGAACCGCCCGACGTTCCTCATTGGCGGAGGATACGATAAAGAATCTTCTTATGAAGAGTGGATTCAGGCCTTTGAGGGCAAGGTAAAGGAATTGGTGCTTATTGGACAGACCAGAGAGAAAATAGAAAAAGCAGCTCACGCATGCGGCTTTTACCATACCATTCTGGCAGACAGCCTGGAAGAAGCGGTGAAAATCTGTGCCGAAAAAGCCCAAAAAGGAGATGCCGTTCTGCTTTCTCCTGCTTGCGCAAGTTGGGGGCAGTTTGACAACTATGAGCAGCGGGGAGACAAGTTTAAGGAATATGTACGCAGCATGCTGTAAGAAAGAAGAGGGGACAGTCAAAAAGGGCTGTCCCCTTTGTCGTGGGGGAAACTTCTTTGGAATACGTCTATCTGTTTCCTGTATTTCATATATTGAAAAGAAGCACCGTCACGAAAGGAAGCATGAAAAGTGGAGAAAGAAAGAAAAAATGCGGGACACCAGGATACAGGGCTTTTGTTTCTGGTTCTGCTTCTTCTGATTTGCGGTCTGGTGTTTCTCTATAGTACCAGTGCGTATAACGGCAGAGTCAAATTTCATGATTCTGCCTATTATTTTAAGAAACAGTTATTTGCCACTTCCCTGGGGCTTATGGGAATGTATCTGGTTTCCTGTATGGATTATCACATCCTGGTGCGGTTTGCCCCCTTTTTTTATCTGGTATCGCTGGTTTTGTCCCTGGCTGTTCTCTTGTTCGGAGATGAATATAATGGCTCAAAACGGTGGCTTTCTATAGGTCCGCTGTCTTTTCAACCTTCCGAATTTGCCAAGGTGGCGGTCATACTGCTTCTGACCCATGTGATTATCCGCAGTGCGGAACAAAAGCAGGGAATTCTTCATATGGCAGGCACAATGATGCTTTTGCTGCCCATTGTGGGGCTTGTGGGAACGAACAATTTAAGTACTGCTATTATTATTCTGGGAATCGGAGTTATTTTAATTTTTGTATCCAATCCCCGCTACCTGCCTTTTCTTGGTATCGGAGCTGTGGGTGTGGTGTTTATCGGAATCTTTCTGGGCATGGCAAGCTACCGTCTGGAGCGGCTGGCTATCTGGCGGAATCCGGAGGCTTACGAAAAAGGATTTCAGACTATACAGGGGCTGTATGCCATAGGCAGCGGCGGGATTTTCGGCAGAGGGCTTGGCAGCAGTCTGCAAAAGCTGGGATTTGTGCCCGAGGCCCAGAATGATATGATTTTTTCCATTATCTGTGAGGAAACGGGGCTTGTAGGAGCCTGCCTCCTGATTCTGCTGTTTGGGCTGCTTATCTGGCGTCTCATGGTTATAGCCACCCATGCAAGAGATTTGAGCGGCGCTTTGATTGCAGCAGGGATTATGGGGCATATGGCCATCCAGGTGATTTTAAATATCGCAGTAGTGACCAATACCATTCCCAACACGGGAATTACGCTGCCCTTTGTCAGCTATGGAGGGACGTCTGTGCTGTTTCTTCTGGGGGAGATGGGGATTGCGCTGTCTGTGAGTCGATACGAAGAACCATGACTTTATGCACATTGTTCGTCAGGCCGCATAGAATACAGTATGAAAGTCTTTGAATCTGAATATAAGAGGAGTGTATGGCTTGGCTGGAATTAAAATTACAGGCGGAATTCCTTTAAGTGGTGAAGTGAAAATACAGGGTTCTAAAAACGCGGCACTGCCAATGATGGCTGCCGCTCTTTTAAATAAAGGAGTTACCGTGCTCCATGGCTGTCCGAAAATTGCAGATGTTTTTGTTATGGAAGAAATTTTAAAGAAACTGGGGGTAAAAGTCATCTGGGAGGGGCATACCCTTTTGCTGGATGCAGAACAGGTAACAGGATATGAGGTGGACCGGAAGCTGGGATGTCAGATGCGTTCCTCCATTGTCCTGCTGGGAAGTCTGCTGGGCCGGTGCGGCCAGGCCTGCGTGCCCTATCCCGGCGGCTGCGTCATTGGGAAAAGACCTGTGGATTTGCATTTGGCGGCTTTAGAGGCTATGGGGGCAGAATTTCAGGAAGGAGAAATGCTGTGCGCCAGAGCAGGGAAAAGGCAGGAAAGCAGATATCATTTTCCGAAAAGCAGTGTGGGGGCTGCGCAAAATGCCATTCTGGCCGCGGTATGCGCCCCGGGAATCACTTGGCTTTCCGGTTGTTCAAAAGAGCCGGAGGTCAGCTGGCTGTGCCGTTTTTTGAACCAGGCCGGGGCGAGGATAGAAGGTGTGGGAAGCCAGCAGCTTAAAATTACCGGGGTACGGAACCTTCATGATACGGAATTTCAGGTGCCTGCAGACCGGATAGCAGCAGGAACTTATGTGTGTGCCGCCGCCATTACCCGTGGAAACTGCATATTGGACCAGGCGCCGGTGGAGGAAATGGGGGCGCTTTTAGCTGCCTATGAGAAAATTGGTGGACAATATACCTGCAACAGTGGTAAACTGATTCTGTCAGGTCAGAAGGCGGATGGCTTTATCCCTTATCTGCAGACCGCCGTGTATCCGGGGTTTCCCACGGATTTGCAGTCTGTGTTTCTGGCAGTGCTTGCAGCCGCCAGAGGAGAAAGCTGTCTTGTGGAGACCGTGTTTGAAGACCGCTTTAAACCGGTGTACCAGCTGCAGAGAATGGGAGCAGATATTTCTGTATGCCAAAACTGCGCCCGGATTCGGGGAGGCGTTCTTCTGGGAAATAAGGTTTGGGCTGAGGAACTGCGGGGAGGCGCGGCGCTGGTGCTGGCGGGCTTGGCCGCCAGGGGAGAGACTTATGTGGAGAACCGCCATTACATTGAGCGGGGCTATGAAGATATCTGCAGAGATTTGGCGTTATTGGGAGCGCAGATTTTCAAAGACTAAAGGGGAAGTTTATGAGTAAAAGAAGCATACGCAGAATTGTGACAGAAATCATTGTCATAGGAATCCTGATTTTTCTGATTGTGTTTTGTGTGGGATTCCGCGTTACAAAAGTAGAAGTAAAGGGTAATCAGTTTTATTCGGATGAGGAAATCAAGAAGATGGTGCTGGATGTGCCGGCGGCCAAAAACACGCTGCTGGCAGAACGGTTTATCAACACAGAGGAAAAGACAAAAGAGGAGGCGCTCATTGAACGAATAACCATTAAGAGGAAGAAATGGAATACGCTGGTGCTGCAGGTCAGGGAAAAACAGATGATTGGCTATTTCAGTCTCAACGGTCAATGCCTGAATTTTGACCGCCAGGGCGTAATTCAGATTATTACAGAGGAACCCATTGAAAATGTACCTCTGATAGACGGGCTGAATGTAAAAGAGGCCAAGCAGGGGGAGAAGATAAAAGGAATCAACAAAAAGAGACTGAACACCATTTTAAGTGTAGGGAAAATGCTGGAAAAGACCGAGCAGAAGCCAGACCGTCTGGTGTTTAATGATCTGAAGCAGCTGGTACTGTATTACGGTTCTATTGAAGTCAATATGGGAACCGATGAAAATATGGATGAAAAGATGAACCGCCTGATTGGAATCCTTCCGCAGCTGGAAGGTATGGAAGGTGTCCTTCATCTGGAAAATGTAACAGAAGACACAGCCAGTGTTGTATTTGACAATGCAGCAGAAGAGAACAGCGAAACAGGACAGAGTGCAGAGGAGGAAAATACGGACACAAACACTTCCGAGGAGGAAGACGGTCAGGATATTTCCGATGCGGACAGCGGAGAGGGAACAGACAGCACAGACCAGGGGGAGGATTCCCAGAATTCTGACAGTCAGGACAAAGACACAGAAGACAAGGGCACTTCTTCAGAAGGTGATTCCGATACCGGAACGGATGTGGAATACAGCGACGGTTCTGATTCAGCAGGCTGACGAAAGTTTGATAAAAAAGGGGGATAATTCTAAAAAAGGTCTAAAAAATTTTTAAAAAGTGAATTTACCAGTTGATTAATTTAAAAAAAGCATTTATTATATATCTATATGTATATTATGAAAGAAAATGAATGTGATACACATTTCAAGCCATACAAGGGAGCTAAAGGAGGAAATACCGTGTTAGAAATTATGACAAACGAGGCTGAATCATCTGCAAAGATTATCGTTGTAGGTGTAGGTGGAGCTGGAAATAACGCAGTAAACAGAATGGTGGAAGAAGCCATCGGCGGAGTGGAATTTATTGGAGTCAATACAGATAAACAGGCGCTTACATTATGCAAAGCACCCACAGTGATTCAGATTGGTGAAAAGCTGACAAAAGGTCTGGGTGCAGGCGCAAAACCGGAAATCGGTGAAAAAGCTGCGGAAGAAAGCATCGAAGAAATCAGACAGGCCATCCAGGGAGCGGATATGGTGTTTGTTACCTGCGGTATGGGCGGCGGAACAGGAACCGGCGCTGCACCGGTAGTTGCCGGAGTGGCTAAGGAAATGGGAATTCTGACCGTTGGTGTTGTGACAAAACCTTTCCGTTTTGAAGCAAAAACCCGTATGAGCAATGCTCTTTCCGGAATTGAAAAATTAAAAGAAAATGTAGATACACTCATTATTATTCCAAACGATAAACTTTTGGAAATCGTTGACCGCCGTACTACCATGCCGGAAGCTCTGAAGAAAGCAGACGAAGTCCTGCAGCAGGCTGTACAGGGCATTACAGACCTGATTAACCTGCCTGCACTGATTAATCTGGACTTTGCAGACGTACAGACTGTTATGATTGACAAAGGTGTGGCTCATATTGGTATCGGTGAAGGCAAGGGCGATGACAAAGCCATGGAAGCTGTTCAGCAGGCGGTATCCAGTCCTCTTCTGGAGACAACCATCCAGGGCGCATCACACGTTATCATTAACGTATCCGGAGATATTTCTCTTATGGATGCCAACGATGCAGCAACTTATGTACAGGATTTGACAGGCGAAGATACCAACATTATTTTCGGTGCCCTGTACGATGATAAAGAAGCAGATTATGTAAGAATTACGGTTATTGCAACAGGCCTGGATGATGAGACAGCCAGAAAAGCAAGTGTGGAAAGAAATAAGAAAGCAGCGAAGACAACAACAGCAAGACCAGTAAGACAGCAGGCTGCACCGCAGCAGCAGGAGCCGGTACAGCAGCAGACAACAGGCTACCAGATGCCAACCTTCCAGCAGCCGACTTTCCAGCAGGCGCCAACTACTTTTACCAGCAGTGTGCCGAAAAAAGACATTCAGATTCCTGACTTTTTGAAAAACAGAAGATAAGAGAGAATAAAAGAAGACCGCAGATTTTTAGGAAAGATTCCTTGAAATCTGCGGTCTTTTGTGTTGTGGCAAATGATAAAAGGACAGATACAGGAGGGGTTAAAAATCGGTCTGCAGGTATTCCCTCACCTGCTTCATAGGCATTTCCTGTCCTGTCCAGATACGGAAAGCTTCGGCCCCCTGATACAGGAGCATACCGTATCCGTTAAAGGTTTTGCAGCCGGCCTTTTTTGCCAGGGATAACAGGCGGGTTTCCCAGGGATTGTAAATGATATCTGCTACGGACAGGGCGGCAGGAAAGGCAAAATCTTCAGGCAGAATACAGGTATCCGGGCGGGGAGCCATACCCACAGAAGTAGCGTTTACCAGAAGTGTGCTTTCCCGGACTGCATGTTCCAGTGTCTGCAAATCTCGGATATCGTGAATCTGGAACTTACAGCCTGTTTCCACAGAAAGGTTTTCTGCAAGGGCTTCCATTCTGGACAGGTGGGAGCTGGTGCTTCTGAGAAAAATATGCATGTGTGCCACGCCGTCCAGGGCCGCCTGGGCACAGATTGCCGTGGCAGCGCCTCCGGCTCCCAGAAGAGTCATGGTTTTCCCTTTCATCTCAAGACCCTGTTCTGCCACAGAGCGCATAAATCCAATGCCGTCTGTGTTGTGTCCGATAAGCCGCCCGTCTCTGTTTTCTACGGTGTTTACCGCCCCGATGAGCCGGGCTGCGCAGGACAGCTCATCCAGATGTTCCAGAACTTTATTTTTATCGGGCATGGTTAAGTTAAAACCTTTCACATTCAATGCGCGAAGCCCCTGTACGGCATCCTTTAATCCCTGCTCTTTCACGTCAAAGCACAGGTATACATAGTCCAGGCCAAGAGACTGAAAGCTGTAATTGTGCATAAGCGGGGAAATGCTGTGGGCAACCGGGCTGCCCAGAAGTCCGGTAAGTCCGGTTTCTCCGGTAATGTGTATCATAAGAATATTCCTCCTCCTGTATCTTCCATTGCTTTATGAAAAGTTTAAAGTGAAACTGCGTCGCTGTCAAGTGGAAAAGAGCAGGAAACAGTGTGGGCAATGTTGGAGACAATAAGCGACAATTTAGGAGAAATTCCGCTGCTGTTTACCTTCCCCATCCCAGGGGAGGGCGGCTGCCGGGAATTATGTAGGAAGATTATGTAAAGCTGGCTGTAATCCCTCAAAACAGAAAAGACGGTGGTAACCATGTCCATGGGAGAAGTGGGTATGACCAGTCACTTTCCGGGAAAAATTGACATAAAACAGGTAACATAAGGTAAAAAAAGCGGCATTGCACTGTCGAAAAGATTTTACAGCCAGGCAAGCCGTTTTGACAAAATCAGCACCCCCAAACCTCTATAATGGACAGTACTTATTCCAGATAAGTAGAAGAGTCCCTGCAGAGGCTAGGGGGTGTTTTGTGTACTGCGAATTTTACATAGATGTGTTTTTCGCGGTGAATCTGCTGATGGATTTCTGGGTGCTGTGTCTGACCAATGTGCTGCTAAAGGGCACTGCCAGCCCTTTGCGTGCTTTTTGGGGCGCTGTTTTTGGGGCACTTGGAATGTGCGGCTTTCTGGTATTCTCAAGAGAAATCCACACAGCAGGACTTGTGATTTTTTACAGTATCAGCGTATTGGTTATGGTGCGTACAGGCTGCGGTTTCAAAACCCTGAAGAAGCTGCTGGCCGCAAGTGCCGCTTTTTTTGGAGCCTCCTTTCTTCTGGGCGGAATCCTGCTGTTTGCAGAGCCTTTTTTGAAAGAGAAAGAACTTCCGTTTTTGTTTATCACAACTGCCGCTTACCTGATTTTATACACAGGCATAAGACTCTGTAAATACTTAAAAGGAAAAAGCAGTCTTTCGTGCGACGTGAAACTTGTGCTGAAAGACAGGGAAAGAAAAGTAAAAGGACTGTATGATACGGGAAACTGTCTGCTGGATACGCAGACAGGAAAACCAGTGTGCGTGATGGAATACAGCAGTTTTGAGGGACTGCTGGACAGAGAACAGAGAGAAGCACTGGAACAC
Source organism: Blautia acetica (assembly GCF_038739805.1). Taxonomy (NCBI): domain Bacteria; kingdom Bacillati; phylum Bacillota; class Clostridia; order Lachnospirales; family Lachnospiraceae; genus Blautia; species Blautia acetica. The sequence goes on from NZ_JBBEWO010000001.1 coordinate 64,653, forward strand.
TTTTGTGCCATGAACCTGGAAGAAGGAAAAGAACAGATGGGCAAAGGGCTGGAAGAACTACAGCCCAGGTTTGTGCTTTATACCAGCGTGGGCTGCCAAAGAGGGCTGCTTCCTGTTGTGACGGCAGAAAGCATGACCGTATATACAGAGGACGGGGAAAAAGAGATAAGGGGAGCGCCCATAGGGCTTTCTCGGACGTCCCTGTCCTTAGACAGGCGTTTTCAAATGATTATAAATCCCGGTATTTTAAAGAGTTGAGAGGAGTATGAAAAATGGATGTTTGTGCAAAAAGAGGGTTTTCGTTTACTGGTTTTACCGGAATCTTACTGCCCAGGGGGAATGAGATTCACTATATTGGCGGTGCAGAAGTGCTTCCTGCTCCCTTGCCTGCAGAAGAGGAGGCCGTGCAGCTTGAAAAATTGCAAGGGGAGAAAAGCGAGGCTGCCAAAGCCTGTCTTATTGAACATAATTTAAGACTGGTGGTCTATATTGCCAAGAAATTTGACAACACCGGGGTGGGGGTAGAGGATTTGATTTCCATAGGTACCATTGGACTTATTAAAGCTATTAATACCTTTAATCCTGTGAAAAAAATCAAGCTGGCCACTTACGCTTCCCGGTGCATTGAGAACGAAATTCTCATGTACTTGCGGCGAAACAGCAAAACGAAGCTGGAAGTTTCCATTGATGAACCTTTAAATGTGGACTGGGACGGCAACGAACTGCTGCTGTCGGACATTTTGGGAACCGATGAGGATGTGATTTACCGGGATATTGAAAGCGAAGTGGAGAGGAAACTGCTGGGAAAAGCCATTGGAAAGCTGACGAAGCGAGAGCAGACCATTGTGCGGCTGCGCTTTGGCATTAATATGCCGGAGGGAAGAGAGAAGACCCAGAAAGAGGTAGCAGACCTGCTGGGTATCTCCCAGTCTTACATATCCAGACTGGAAAAGCGGATTATGAAAAGACTGAAAAAGGAAATTGTGCGGTACGAATAGAGAAGATAAAGGGAAAAGGCTGTTTCTGTGAGACGGCCTTTTTTTCGTGAAACGATATTGACAGAGAAAAAATTTGGTGATATATTGATGATATCAAAATGATATCAAATTAAATCGAGCTGACGAAGCGAGGAGGATGACCTATGAGTGAAGAAAACAAAGGGAAAAACGAGATTCAGAAAGAAAAGGTGTTGCAGGCGAAATCAGGTTTTGGTATGCTGATACTTGGATGCATACTGGCGGCAGCCGGAATAGGAGGGTTTGTCTGGGGAGCGCTGCTCTGTGACAGAAATGGGGCAGAGGTACTGGGAATTGCTGCTATAATAGCAGGAACTTTGGCATTTTTGGCAGGTATCCTAATCCTGTGCGGACTGAAGGTTATCAATCCCAAAGAGGCCCTGGTGCTGGCTTTGTTTGGTAATTATTACGGAACCTTGATGAAAGAGGGCTTTTTCTGGGTGAATCCTTTTGTTACAGCGATTAATCCCACGGTAAAGGCAGCAGCCAATGGCAAAAGCGTCAACCGTAAGGTATCATTAAAAACCATGACACTGAACAATGAAAAGCAGAAAGTAAATGATGAGACCGGAAATCCGGTGGAAATCGGGGCTGTGGCTATCTGGAAAGTGGTGAATCCCACAAAAGCAGTGATAAACGTAGAAAATTATAAAAGCTATCTTTCCATTCAGTGCGATTCCATCATCCGAAACACAGCCAGAAAATATCCATATGATGCCGCAGAGGGAAAGGATGAAAAATCTTTAAGAGGAAGCAGCCAGGAAATTGCGGATATCATGTGCAGAGAACTGCAGGAGAAAGTGGAAAATGCAGGCATTAAGATTCTGGAAGTCAGAATTACCCATTTGGCGTATGCGCCGGAGATTGCCTCTGCCATGCTCCAGAGACAGCAGGCGGCAGCCATTATTGACGCCCGTCAGAAGATTGTAGAAGGCGCTGTGGGAATGGTAGAAATGGCTTTGGAAAAATTAAGTGAAAATGAGATTGTAGAACTGGATGAGGAGAGAAAAGCGGCTATGGTCAGCAATTTGCTGGTGGTACTGTGCGGCAATAAAGATGCACAGCCCATTGTCAACAGCGGCAGTATCTATTAAAAAATAAAAGGCGGTGAGACACATTCTGGAAAACGAAAAGAAACCAAAGGGAAAAGAAAAAGCAAAGAAACAGGTACCTTTAAGACTGTCAGCGACCCTGTGGAATGAAATTGCCCAGTGGGCGGAGGACGATTTTCGTTCTATGAACGGCCAGATAGAATATCTGCTGACAGAATGTGTGAAATATAGAAAAAAACACCAGAGAAAAGAGGACGAATAAAAAAGAGCCATATGGGAAACGTATGCAGAGAAATCAGCAAGTGTTTTCCATATGGCTCTTTTTATGCACTGCGTACAGACGGCTGATCCTTAGCGCATGGCTGCAACAATTTCTTTTTTGATATGCAGCACAATCTGGGACAGTTCTTCAATACGCCGGTCAGACATTCGCGCCACCGGGGCGGAAATGGAAAAGGCATATTTGGGCCTTCCCTTAAAGTCAGGAATGCTGACTGCGATGCAGCGCACACCAAGTTCATTTTCTTCGTCATCTAAGGCATATCCTTTTTGCTGAACCTCTTTTATTTTCTCGAAAAATTGGGTATAATGAATCATAGTATGAGGTGTCAGTTTCTGGATTTGGCTGTTGTCCCAGATTTCTTTGATTTGGGTTTCCGGCATGTCCGCGGCCATGGCTTTTCCCACACCGGAACAGTAAAGGGGAATCCGGCTGCCCACCTTGGAAACCATGCGGATGGAATTCTGGTAGGATTCCTCTTTGTAAATATACACGGCATCCAGACCGTCCAGTTGTACGAAGTGAACCGTCTCTCCGGTTTCCTCAGACAGCTTCTTTAAGAAGGGGCGTACGGTCTCCAGAATGTCCATATGGCTCATCAGCTTGTTAGACAGAGTCAGAAGCTTAAAGGACAGGGCATATTTTCCGGTTTCTGCGTCTTGTTTTACATAGCCCATGTAAATCAGGGAACTGAGCAGACGGTGTACCGTGCTTTTATTTAACTCAAGATGGCGGCACAAATCTGCCAGAGCTGCAGGCCCGGTTTCAGCCAGGGTTTCCAGCACCAAAAACAGACGGTCAGCCACCTGAATAGGGTTTTTATTTTCCATGATAATTCTCCCGGTTTTCTATATTGACATTGACGCTATTGTAACACTTTCAAAAGATTGTGGCAACAGGAGATTTTTTTCGATTTTCTGCTTGACATTTTTTTACACCGTAGTATAATGCAAATTAAAGAAATACCACATGACGAAACGACATTTCACAATATGAAACACTGAGCAATTATGAAGGAGGAACAAGCAATGAGCACAGTTGCAGAAAAAATCGCAGAATTAGGTGTAGTACCGGTAGTTGTATTGGAAGATGCAAAAGATGCAGCACCTCTGGCAAAAGCATTAGTAGAGGGCGGACTTCCATGTGCTGAGGTTACATTCCGTACTGCAGCAGCAGAAGAATCCATTAAACTTATGACAGCAGAATACCCGGACATGTTTGTAGGAGCAGGTACAGTTCTGACTATTGACCAGGTAGACCGTGCAGTGGCAGCAGGCGCAAAATTTATTGTAAGCCCTGGATTTGACCCTGAAATCGTAGACTACTGTCTGGAGAAAGAAATTCCGGTATTCCCGGGCTGCATTACTCCATCCGAAGTAGCACAGGCGGTTAAGAGAGGCTTAAAAGTCGTAAAATTCTTCCCGGCAGAACAGTTCGGCGGCGTTGCTACCATCAAAGCGATGGCAGCTCCTTATGTAGGTCTGAAATTCATGCCTACAGGCGGTGTAAACGCAAAGAACCTGGAAAGCTACTTAGGCTGTGACAAAATCATTGCCTGCGGCGGAAGCTGGATGGTAAAAGGCGATTTAGTAAAAGCAGGAAAATTTGATGAAATCAAAGACCTGACAGCAGAAGCAGTAAAATTAGTTGCTGAAATCAGAAATAAATAAGAACAAGGGAAAAAGATTAAAGGAGATTAATACAAATGGCAAAGAAAGTAATTACTTTTGGTGAAATTATGTTGAGACTGGCTCCGGAAGGATACTACCGTTTCGTACAGGCAGAAAACTTCGGCGCAACATACGGCGGAGGAGAAGCAAACGTTGCTGTTTCTTTAGCAAACTACGGATTTGACGCAAAATTCGTTACAAAACTTCCAAAACACGAAATCGGACAGGCTGCTGTAAATTCTTTAAGAAAATACGGCGTTGACACAACAGATATCGTGCGCGGCGGCGACAGAGTAGGTATCTACTTCCTGGAAAAGGGCGCTTCCCAGAGACCTTCCAAAGTTATCTACGACAGAGCAGGTTCTTCTATTGCAACAGCTACAACAGCTGACTTTGACTGGAAGAAAATCTTCGATGGTGCTGACTGGTTCCACTTTACAGGAATTACACCGGCCTTAAATGACGAAGTAGCCAACATCTGTCTGGAAGCTTGTAAAGCTGCAAAAGAAGCAGGACTTACTATTTCCTGTGACTTAAACTACAGAAACAAACTGTGGTCCAAAGAAAAAGCAGGACAGGTTATGGGTGAAATCTGTAAATATGTAGACGTATGTATCGCAAACGAAGAAGACGCAGCTGACGTATTCGGTATCAAAGCAGCAAATACAGACGTTACAACAGGTACTGTAAACCACGAAGGTTACAAAGATGTTGCAAAACAGTTAGCAGACCGTTTCGGATTCCAGAAAGTGGCTATTACACTGCGCGAATCTTTATCTGCAAATGACAACAACTGGTCTGCAATGTTATATGATGGAAATGACTACTACTTCAGCAAAAAATACAAAATGCACATTGTTGACCGTGTAGGCGGCGGAGATTCTTTCGGCGGCGGACTTATCTGTGCATGCTTAAACGGATACGATGCACAGGCTACAATCGAATTTGCAGTAGCAGCATCTTGTCTGAAACATTCTATTGAAGGTGACTTCAACATGGTTTCCATGGACGAAGTTGCAAAACTGGCAGGCGGAGACGGTTCCGGACGTGTTCAGAGATAATTAACTGCATATTTAAAATGAAAAACCCTTATTGCCATTAGGGAACATATTTCATAGAAATGAGGGGCGCCGCATTAAGTTCATAAAATATCTGGCTTAAAGCGGCGCTCTTCGTCTGTAAAAAAGTTAGTTCAGGAGGTAAGCAGAACATGAAAAAGGATTTTGACTTGTTGTCACTGGGGGAAATTTTGCTGCGTCTTTCTCCGCCGAACAATGAGAGAATTGTAAGAGGAGAAACTTTTCAGAAACAGGTGGGAGGAGCGGAATTAAACGTGGTTTCCGGTGTCTCTCTTCTGGGACTGCGCACCGGCATTATTTCCAAGCTGCCGGACAATGCGTTGGGCACATATGCCAAAAACCGTGTGCGTTTCTGTGGTGTCAGTGATGATTATCTGGTTTATGACGAAGACCCAGACGCAAGACTTGGGATTTATTATTATGAAAATGGGGCGTATCCCAGAAAACCCAGTGTCGTATATGACAGGCGTCATGCTTCATTCTGCAAAATTACAGTGGAAGATTTGCCGGAGGATATGTTTGCTTCCACCCGCTGTTTCCACACCAGCGGCATTACGCTGGCTCTTTCCGAAAATACCAGGGAAAATGCAGTGGAGATGATTAAAAAGTTTAAAGAAAACGGCGCAATCATTTCTTTTGACGTCAACTTCAGAGGCAATCTATGGACAGGAGAAGAAGCCAAGGAGTGCATTGAGAAGATTCTGCCTTATGTGGATATTTTCTTCTGCTCAGAGGAGACAGCAAAACTGACCTTTTTAAAGGAAGGTGATTTGCATTCTGTTATGAAGAGTTTTACCCAGGAATACCCCATTTCCATTGTAGCTTCTACCCAGAGAGTGGTGCACAGCCCTAAGGTACATACCTTTGGCTCTGTGATTTATAATGCAAAAGAGGACAAGTTTTACGAAGAGGAACCGTACCACAACATTGAAGTGGTAGACCGTATCGGCAGCGGAGACGCTTATATTTCCGGCGCGCTGTACGGACTTCTGGCTCATGATTTTGACTGCCAGAGAGCGCTGGAATACGGAAATGCTACCAGTGCAGTGAAAAATACCATTCCGGGAGATTTGCCTTCCTGTGGATTAAATGAAATTGACCGTATTATTAAGAATCACAAAAATACAGGGATTCAGTCGGAAATGGACCGCTGATTTCTTTTTTGTGTGTTGGAAAGCCCTCTGTATTCATAGGATACATTAAGACCGTGAATACAGGGGGATTTTTTATGCGTGTCTGTGAATTAAAGCAAAAAGAAGTGATTAACATCTGTACCTGCAAGAGTCTGGGATGTCCGCTGGATGTGGAATTTGACTGCCGCACGGGACAGATACAAATGCTTATTGTGCCGGTGCAGGGGAAGATGTGCGGCCTCTTTGGCTCCGTCAGTGAATATGTGATTCCCTTTTCCTGTATCCGCCAGATAGGGGAGGACATTATTCTGGTGGAAATACAGGAGGAAAAGTTTTTGAGAAAAGAGTAAGAACAACTTGTGAATACGTGCGTACAAGTTGTACAATAGGAAAAAAGGAGGAAACTATGACACAGGAAAACGGCAAGACAAAATACTATGTCCTTATGGAAGAATTGAAGTCCTCCATTTTAAGCGGAAAGGTCAAAGCGGGAGAGAAGCTGCCTTCGGAAAATGAACTGTCCCAAAAGTATCATATCAGCAGACATACGGTGCGTAAGGCTTTGTCCATTCTCATACAGGAAGGGTATATTGTGGCGGAACACGGCAGAGGAACTTTTTGTTCGGAACGTATGTGTCATCTGCGGAAATCCGGCAATATTGCGGTGATTACCACCTATATTTCAGATTACATTTTTCCCAGACTGATTCAGGGTATGGATAAGGTCATGACGGAAAATGGGTACAGCATTATTCTGAAAAATACGGCCAACAGCAGGACAAGGGAAGCCAGAGTGCTGGAAGAAATTCTCTCTAAGGACATTGACGGACTGATTATTGAACCCAGCAAAAGCCAGATATTGTGCCGACATATGAATCTGTACGGGCTTTTGGAAGAGTATCATATTCCCTATGTGTTTATTCAGGGCGTATATCCCCAGATGCAGGAGAAGCCTCATATTCTCATGGATGACTGCCAGGGCGGATATCTGGTGACAAAATATCTGCTGGACATGGGGCATGAGAATCTGATAGGGATTTTTAAGGCCGATGATTTCCAGGGGAAAGAGCGGCACAAAGGGTATGTCAAAGCTTTGCAGGAAGCAGGATTTGTCTATGACCCGGACCGGGTGGTATGGTTTCACACGGAAGACCGGAAGAGCAAACCGGCTCTGATGGCCGGACAGCTTTTGGAACAGGGGATGTATATTGACGGAATTGTGTGCTACAATGACCAGATTGCCACAGATGTGATTGGCGGGCTGGAAGAAATGGGGAAAAAGGTGCCGGAGGATATTTCTGTCACGGGGTACGATAATTCCCTGATGTCAGCAGGCAGCCTTTGCCTTACCACCATTGCCCATCCACAGGAAAAGCTGGGAGAAATGGCGGCAGAGCTGCTTCTGGAGAAAATTCGGGAAGTGCCGGAGGAGAAAAGCCAGATTCCCAGGCTGATTCAGCCGGAACTGATACCGGGAAATTCCGTAAAAGACAGGAGAAAACAGGAGGAAAAATAAGATGTTAGAAGAATTGAAAAAAGCGGTTTACGAAGCCAATATGCTGTTGCCGAAATATGGTCTGGTAACGTTTACCTGGGGGAATGTCAGCCAGATTGACCGGGAGACAGGATACTTTGCTATTAAGCCAAGCGGTGTGGACTATGACAAGCTGACACCGGAGGATATGGTGATTATGGATTTGGAGGGAAATAAGATTGAAGGAAGATACAATCCTTCCTCAGATACGCCCACACACCTGGAACTTTACAAGGCCTTTCCAAAGATTGGCGGCATTGTACATACCCATTCTTCCTGGGCAACCAGCTGGGCTCAGGCCGGAAGAGGAATTCCCTGCTACGGAACTACCCATGCAGACTATATGTACGGAGAGATTCCCTGTGTGCGCTGCTTGACGAAGGAAGAAATCGAAGGGGCTTATGAGAAAAATACAGGACTGCTCATTGCAGAGTATTTTAAAAATAAGGATTATGAGGCAGTTCCGGCCGTATTGTGCAAAAACCACGGTCCCTTTACCTGGGGAAAAGACGGACACGAAGCCGTGCACAATGCAGTGGTACTGGAAGAGGTGGCGAAGATGGCTGCCAGATGTGAGCAGATAAACCCACGGGTGCAGCCAGCGCCCCAGGAATTACAGGATAAGCATTATTATAGGAAACATGGGGAAAATGCTTATTATGGGCAGAAATAAAAAAGGTATATCCATTTTTTGAAAGAAAGCACTTAAGGCGACTTGGGTGTTTTCTTTTTACATAAGAAGAAAATGGATAAAAACAGTGCAAATTCTAAAAAACTATGATAAGATAGAAACAATCAAAGGAGGTATCTATGGAACTTTTTGCAGGTATTATGATTCCTTTTGCAGGTACGGCTTTGGGAGCCGCCTGTGTGTTCTTTTTAAAGCATGAAATGAAACCTCTGGTGCAGAGAAGTCTTCTGGGCTTTGCGTCCGGGGTTATGGTGGCAGCGGCTGTGTGGTCCCTCTTGATTCCGGCTATGGATATGTCCGAAGCTATGGGGAAATTTGCCTTTATCCCCGGGGCTGTGGGATTTTTGCTGGGAATTTTGTTTCTCTTGGGGATGGACAAACTGATTCCTCACTTACACATAGGAGCCAGTCAGCCGGAGGGAAAGAAGAGCAGCCTGAAGAAAACCACCATGCTGGTATTGGCGGTGACTCTGCACAATATCCCCGAAGGGATGGCTGTAGGTGTGGTTTTTGCCGGTATGCTGGCAGAAAATACAGAAATTACCCTGGCGGGAGCCATGGCTCTGTCCGTGGGAATCGCTATCCAAAACTTTCCGGAGGGGGCCATTATATCCTTGCCGCTTCGGAGTGAAAAAGGTATGGGAAAGGGGAAAGCATTTCTCTACGGGGCGCTTTCCGGTGCGGTGGAGCCTTTAGGGGCTTTTCTCACCGTGCTTCTGTTTCGTTTTGTGCAGCCGGTGCTGCCGTATCTGCTGGCTTTTGCCGCAGGCGCCATGATTTATGTGGTGGTGGAAGAACTGATACCGGAAGCCAGCCAGGGCGAACACAGCAATATCGGAACCATTGGGTTTGCGGCAGGCTTTGTATTGATGATGATATTGGATGTGGCATTGGGATAAGATATTTTTGAGAATTCGGAAACGGGAGAAAAGGGGTTGCTTTTCTCCCGTTTTTATGCTACACTGTTTTCGTCAAGATTAATACCCCACGGGGGTGTAGGGAGGAAAAGAGATGCAGGCAGATAAAGCGAAGATAAACAGACTTTTAAAAACAGCCAGAGGACAAATAGACGGTATACTCAAGATGGTGGAGGAAGACCGTTACTGTATGGACATTTCACATCAGCTTATGGCTACAGAAGCCATTTTAAATAAGGCAAACAAGGAGATTCTCACAGCCCATTTAAAGAGCTGTGTTACCAATGCCAAGACAGACGAGGAGAGGGAGGAAAAGGTAGACGAACTGGTGACGATGCTGGGGAAAATCATGTAGAGAGGAAGTGTGAAGATGAAGGAAAAATTTGATGTGACAGGCATGACCTGTTCGGCCTGCTCTTCCAGGGTGGAAAAGTGCGTCCGCAAGCTGGAAGGGGTGAAAGAGGTCAGTGTCAATCTTCTGACTAACAGTATGCAGGTGGAATATGACGATGAAATTCTGAAGGAACAGGGAATTATAGAGGCAGTTGTACATGCCGGATACGGTGCGTCTCCGGCAGCAGGCTCGTCGGAAACAAGAGGAAAGGCACAAAACGCAGAAGTGAAAAGAGCCAATCCCGTCCAGGAACATTTGATGGAGATGAAGAAGAGAACAATCTGGTCATTTGTATTTCTGATTCCCCTGATGTATGTGTCTATGGGACATATGGCAGGTCTGCCTTTGCCAGTCGTTCTTTCGGGAACGGAAAATGCGGTAGCCTTTGCGTTTACGCAGTTTCTGCTGTGTCTGCCTGTATTGTACATGAACCGGGCCTATTTCAGCAAGGGCTTCAGTACACTGCTTCACGGTGCGCCCAACATGGATACTCTGATTGCAGTGGGCTCCGGTGCATCGCTGATTTATGGAATTTTTGCCATTTACCGCATGGGCTATGGATTGGGAGTACAGAATTTTGAACTGGTGAATCAATATCGTCATGATTTGTATTTTGAATCTTCGGTGATGATTCTGGCATTGATTAATATAGGGAAGTATCTGGAAGCACGTTCTAAGGGGAAGACGGGAGACGCCTTAAAAAAACTGCTGGATTTGGCACCAAAGACAGCGCTTGCAGAGCGCAACGGTGTGGTCACAGAGATTCCGGCACAGGAGATACTGCCGGGGGATATTCTGCATGTAAAACCGGGAAAAAGTGTGCCGGCGGATGGGGTGATTCTGGAAGGAAGCACCAGTGTAGACGAGGCCGCGATTACGGGAGAGAGCATTCCTGTATTTAAAGCAGCAGGCGACCGGGTCATTGCAGCTACCATGAATAAAACCGGATTTTTCAAAATGAAGGCAGACAAAACAGGGGACGATACGGTATTTTCCCGGATTATCCGGCTGGTGGAGGAGGCCAGCGCCAGCAAGGCTCCTATTGCCAGAATGGCAGATAAGATTGCAGGCATTTTTGTTCCGGTGGTTATGGGAATTGCACTGGTTACCGTTGCAGTGTGGCTGCTTCTTGGTGCAGGTTTTGAATTTGCGCTTTCCTGCGGCATTGCAGTGCTGGTGATTTCCTGCCCCTGCGCTTTGGGACTGGCTACACCGGTTGCCATTATGGTAGGCACCGGAAAGGGGGCAGAAAACGGCATATTGATTAAGTCCGGAGAAGCCCTGGAAGTGGCGCACAACATTCAGAGCGTGGTACTGGACAAGACGGGAACCATTACCCAGGGAAAACCTGTGGTTACGGATATCTATCCGGTGCATACAAGCCCGCAAAAGCTGTTGGAAATTGCGGGGGCTTTGGAAATGAAAAGCGAGCACCCTTTGGCAGAAGCCATTCTGGCAAAGGTAAAAGAAGAAAATACAGCTTTGCCGGAGACAGAAAATTTTCTGGCAGTAACGGGAAAAGGCGTGCAGGCCGTTATAGAAGGACAAACCTACTATGCAGGGAATAGCAAGCTGATGGAAGAGCATCATATAGACTGCAGGGAAATACAGCCGCTCATGGAAAAACTGGCAGAAGATGGCAAAACACCGCTGATTTTTGCTGATGAAAAGCAGGTGCTGGGCATTATCGGAGCCGCAGATGTGGTAAAACCAACCAGTGCACAGGCTGTAAAAGAGTTGAAAAAACTGGGGATTCGGGTTATTATGCTTACAGGGGATAATGCCAGAACGGCAAAGGCCATTCAGAAACAGCTGGAGATTGATAACGTTATTGCAGAGGTACTGCCCCAGGATAAAGAAAGAGAAGTGGCAAATATCCAGAAATCCGGACAGGTGGTGGCAATGGTAGGAGACGGCATCAACGATGCGCCTGCCCTTGCCAGAGCAGATGTGGGCATTGCCATTGGCGCAGGAACAGACGTAGCCATTGAGAGTGCAGATATTGTGCTGATGAAAAATGATTTGCTGGATGTGGTGACGGCCATCCGTCTGAGTAAGGCCGTTATCCGCAATATTAAGCAGAATCTGTTTTGGGCCTTTTTCTATAATACCTGCGGAATTCCCCTGGCGGCAGGTCTGCTCTATCCCATGTTTGGATTAAAATTAAGCCCCATGTTTGGAGCGGCAGCCATGAGTCTCAGCAGTCTGTTTGTTGTATCCAATGCCCTGAGGCTGCGGTATTTCCAGGCTTTGAAAGCGCCGCAGAGAATAGAAGAAAATGCCGCACAGGCGGTTGAAGATAAGGAGGAAAAAATGATGTATAAGATGAAAATTGAAGGAATGATGTGTCAGCACTGCCAGGCAGCAGTGACCAAGGCTTTAAATGCACTGGAAGGCGTAAAGGCAGAGGTGAATCTGGAGAAAAAAGAGGCTTATGTGGAAGCAGAAGCTCATGTAACAAAAGAAGAATTGACAAAAGCAGTGGAAGAGGCAGGTTACGAAGTAATTTCTGTGGAATAAGAGAAAGGATTTGGGAAAGGGAAAATTATGATTCGAGTAGGAATGGGATATGATGTTCATAAACTTACTGAGGGCAGAGACCTGATTCTGGGCGGAGTGAACATTCCATGGGAAAAGGGACTTCTGGGACACTCTGACGCAGATGTGGTGGTACATGCCATTATGGACGCCCTGTTGGGAGCTGCGGCCCTTCGTGATATCGGAAGGCATTTTCCGGATACAGACCCTCAGTATAAAGGGATTTCCAGCATCAAACTTTTACAGTATGTAGGCAAACTGCTGGAAGAAAATATGTATGTGATTAATAATATTGACGCCACCATTATAGCGCAGAAACCCAAGCTTCTGCCCTATATAGACACTATGATTGCCAATGTGGCTCAGGCGCTGCATATCAGCGAAAATCAGGTGAATATCAAAGCAACTACGGAGGAGGGGCTGGGCTTTACGGGAAGCCAGGAAGGGATATCCGCCCAGGCTGTCTGCGCTCTGACTCATGTGCAGGATTTGATGGGAGATGACAGAATACAAGGAGGCTGCGGCAGATGCTGCGGCAGGGAGTAAAAGAAAATGAGTATTTTAAACGTGCAGAATTTATCCCACGGCTTTGGTGACCGTGCTATTTTCCAGGATGTTTCTTTCCGCTTATTAAAAGGAGAGCACATTGGACTGGTAGGGGCCAATGGCGAGGGGAAATCTACCTTTATGAATATTATTACAGGAAAACTCATGCCTGATGAAGGCAAAATCCAGTGGGCGAAAAATGTGCGGGTGGGTTATCTGGACCAGCATACCGTACTGGAAAAAGGGATGACAATCCGCGACGTATTGAAATCCGCTTTTGCCTGGCTCTTTGAACTGGAAGAGCAGATGAATGGAATTTGCGATAAGATGGGAGAGGCTTCCGAAGAGGAACTGACGAAAATGATGGAAGAACTGGGAACCATACAGGACCTGCTCACCATGCATGATTTCTATATTATTGACAGTAAAGTGGAAGAAGTGGGACGGGCACTTGGTTTAACAGCCATTGGTCTGGATAAAGATGTGACGGATTTAAGCGGAGGTCAGAGAACAAAGATTCTTCTGGGAAAACTGCTTTTGGAAAAACCGGATATTCTGCTTTTGGACGAGCCCACCAACTATTTGGATGTAGAGCACATTGAATGGCTGAAACGCTATCTGCAGGAATATGAGAATGCGTTTGTTCTTATTTCTCATGATATTCCGTTTTTAAACAGTGTGGTAAACCTGATTTACCATATGGATAATCAGGAGTTAAACCGGTATGTGGGAGACTATGACCACTTCCAGGAGGTTTATGCAGTGAAAAAGGCACAGCTTGAAGCTGCCTACAACCGCCAGCAGCAGGAAATCAGTGAACTCAAGGACTTTGTGGCAAGAAATAAAGCCCGGGTGGCAACCAGGAATATGGCTATGTCCAGACAGAAAAAGCTGGATAAAATGGATGTTATTGAACTGGCAAAGGAAAAACCAAAGCCGGAATTTCATTTTAAGACAGCCAGAACACCCAGCCGTTTTGTGGTGGAAACAGAGGATTTGGTGATTGGATATGATGAGCCTCTTTCCCAACCTTTGAATCTACGGGTAGAAAGAGGGGATAAAATCGTACTTACCGGGTCCAATGGTATCGGAAAAACCACTCTTTTGAAAAGTATTCTGGGCTTGATTCCGGCGCTTTCCGGGAAGGTACAGTTGGGTGATTATCTGGAAATCGGATACTTCGAACAGGAAATGCCAAAAGGAAATAAAAACACCTGTATTCAGGAAATATGGGATGTGTTCCCTTCCTATACCCAGTACGAAGTGCGGGCGGCCCTGGCAAAATGCGGACTTACCACAAAGCACATCGAAAGCCTGGTGAGGGTGTTAAGCGGTGGAGAGCAGGCAAAGGTACGGCTTTGTAAAATTATGAACCGGGAGAGCAATGTGCTGATTTTGGACGAGCCCACGAATCATTTGGATGTGGAGGCCAAGGACGAATTAAAGAGGGCGTTGAAAGAGTACAAGGGGACCATTCTTATGGTGTGCCATGAACCGGAATTTTACGAAGGGCTTGCCACAGACGTGTGGGACTGTTCTTCCTGGACCACCAGGATACAGTAGTAAATGAAACACATATAGAGAAAAGTTTCAATTACATTTTATAAAATTGTGGAATATAAGATATAATTAAAAAATATGCAGGAAATGAAAAATAAACTTGCAAAATTAAGAATATGGATTTATAATACAAACCATAATAAATACAATATCTTTTAACAGGAGGAACGGTCATGTCATATGTAGACGAGGTTATTGAATTAGTAGTAAAGAAAAATCCAGGAGAACCGGAATTTCATCAGGCGGTGAAAGAGGTTCTGGATTCTTTAAGACCGGTTGTAGAAGCCAATGAAGAAAAATACCGTAAAGAGGCTCTTTTAGAGCGTCTGGTAGAACCGGAAAGAGTTATTATGTTCCGCGTTCCGTGGGTAGATGACAAGGGAAATGTACAGGTAAACAAAGGATACCGCGTACAGTTCAACAGCGCTATCGGACCTTACAAGGGCGGTTTGAGATTCCATCCGTCTGTATACCTTGGAATTATTAAATTCCTTGGCTTTGAACAAATTTTCAAAAACTCTTTGACAGGTCTTCCTATCGGCGGCGGCAAAGGCGGTTGTGATTTTGACCCGAAAGGCAAATCGGACAGAGAAGTGATGGCTTTCTGCCAGAGCTTTATGACAGAACTGTATCGTCACATTGGCGCTGACACAGACGTACCTGCAGGAGATATTGGTGTAGGAGGAAGAGAAATCGGCTATCTGTTTGGTCAGTACAAGAGAATCCGCGATTCCTATGAAGGCGTGCTGACAGGAAAAGGTCTGACTTACGGCGGTTCTTTAGTAAGAACACAGGCTACAGGCTACGGACTTCTGTATCTGACAGAGGAATTGTTAAAAATCAACGGAAAAGAACTGGCAGGAAAGACCGTTGTTGTCTCCGGTGCCGGAAACGTAGCTACTTATGCTATCGAAAAAGCATACCAGTTAGGTGCAAAGCCAGTAACCTGCTCTGATTCCACAGGCTGGGTATACGATCCGGACGGCATTGACGTGGCAGCATTAAAAGATATCAAAGAAGTGAAACGCGCACGTCTGACAGAATATACAAAATACAGACCGAATGCAGAATACCACGAAGGCAAAGGCGTATGGAGCGTAAAATGTGATGTGGCTCTTCCATGTGCAACACAGAATGAACTGGATTTGGAAGATGCGAAGACACTGGTAGCAAATGGCTGTTTCGCAGTTGCAGAAGGCGCTAATATGCCAACTACTCTGGAAGCGACAAAATATCTTCAGGAAAACGGCATTATCTTTGCACCAGGTAAGGCTGCAAACGCAGGCGGTGTGGCAACCTCCGCACTGGAAATGTCTCAGAACAGCGAGCGTTTGAGCTGGAGCTTTGAAGAAGTAGATGCCAAATTGCAGGGCATTATGGTAAATATCTGCCATAACATGGCAGACGCTGCCAAGAAATATGGTTTTGAAGGCAATTACGTAGTAGGCGCAAATGCAGCAGGCTTTGAAAAAGTTGCAGAAGCTATGATTGCACAGGGCGTTTGCTAATCCATAGATTGATAGAACATAACTCCGCATAGAAACACCCCGGTTGGGAGAAACACCTCCTGGCCGGGGTGTTTCGTTGTTTTTAGGAAGGGGTTGAAAAATAAAAACAGAAGATTCATAGAAATTTCATTTCCTGTATGTTAAAATGGGAAAAATGATTTACAAGGAGTGAGTATATGAAACCAACAGAAAACATGACTCCGCTTACCATAGGCGTATTCTCTTCCTCTTCTCCCATATCGGCTTCCACACCGGTTCGATACGAAAGAGGAAAGGCTTATTTACAAAAGAAAGGATTTCGGGTTTTAGACGGAAGTTTATACGGAAAAAGTGATTTCTACCGCTCCGGGACAATCCGGGAGAGGGCAGAGGAGTTTAATCAGCTTTTGTATCGGGAAGAAGTGGAGATAGTAATGGCGGCTATCGGAGGAAATAACACGAACTCCATTTTGCCTTATATAGATTATGCATACTTAAAGAAACACCCGAAGATTATCATCGGGTATTCAGATACAACAGCACTTCTTCTGGCTATTTATGAAAAGACAGGTCTGCCGGTATTCTATGGTCCCGCGTTGGCCTCTTCTTTCGGTGAATTTCCGCCCTTTGTGGACTGGACATATGAGCAATTTGAAACGATGCTCCAGGGATACGGAAATCTGCCGTATACCTTTCCTGTTCCCCAATACTGGACAGACGAATTTATAGACTGGAGCAGTCAGGACAGGGGAAAGGAACCGAGAAAAAACCAGTGGATTTGCGTGAGACCCGGCAGGGCAAAGGGCAGACTGATAGGTGGTAATCTGAATACCATGGAGGGCTTTTTCGGAACAGACTATATGCCGGAAATCCGAAAAGGGGATATTCTGTTTATGGAGGATTCCTTAAAAGATGCCTGCACCATAGAACGCTCGTTTTCCCTTTTAAAACTGGCAGGTGTATTTGACCGAGTCAGCGGCGTCATTTTGGGAAAACATGAAAAGTTTGATGATAACGGGACGGGCAGAAAACCTTATGAAATTCTGCTGGAAGTCATGGGAGAAAGTGAAATTCCTATACTGGCAGAGTTTGACTGCTGTCATACACATCCCATGCTTACCCTGCCTATTGGATGCGAGGTCTCCCTGGATGCAGAAGAAAAGACCGTGGTTCTTCTGGAAAATCCATTGGAGAAAATAGAGTGCAGCAGGTAAAAAGGATATTTGGAAAGACAAGAGGAAACAAAGAATGTTGAAAATCAGAAAAGAAACATTGACAAATCACTCATTTATGAATAAACTAAAGAAAGACAGAAAAAGGCTTGGAACGAAAAGAGTACGGAACTCTTCTTTTTCAGAGAGAGGCGGTCATCGGCTGTAAGCTGCCTTAAAAGAATTTTCGGAAAGTGCATTCGGGAGCTGATTCGGTGAATGTCTGCAGACTCTTCTAAAGGGGAGACAGGCACAGCCGGGTACGCAGGTCTGCGTTATGGACAAAGGAGTGGCAGACAGAAATTTTGTCTTCAAATAGAGTGGAACCGCGGAGTATTTCGCCTCTATACCGTAACAATACGGTATGGGGGCTTTTCTTTTTGGCAGCAGGAAGAAAACGGCTTTGCGGTGAATCATGGAAAGGAAGTGCAACATGGGATTTATTGGACGTATCAAGGAGGAATTTCAGGTAATTCAGGAAAGAGACCCTGCCATTAAGACGCCGCTGGAAGTTTTACTGTATCCCAGTTTTCGTGTTATGATACAATACAGAAAGGCACACAGACTGTATGAGAAGGGACATTATTTTCTGGCCAGATGGATTTCCCAGAGAGCGGCCAGAAAAACAGGTATTGAAATTCATCCGGGGGCTAAAATAGGAAAAGGACTGTTTATTGACCACGGTGCAGGGGTGATTATCGGCGAGACTACAGTAATTGGCGATAATGTGACCCTGTATCAGGGTGTGACCTTAGGAGGTACCGGGAAAGAAACCGGAAAACGTCATCCGACTCTGCGGGACAATGTAATGGTCAGCGCAGGCGCCAAGATTCTGGGTTCGTTTACCATTGGAGAAAACTCCAAAATAGGGGCAGGAAGTGTGGTACTGGAGGAAGTGCCTCCCAACTGCACGGTAGTAGGAGTGCCGGGACGCGTGGTGCGAAAAGAAAATCAGAAGGTGCCAAGAGTGGATATGGATCAGGTACATTTGCCTGACCCAACCCTGGAGGATATTCATTATCTCCAGCGTGAAAACGAACGCCTCCGTTCAGAACTTCAGAAAATGAGCTATGAGATGAAAGATATGCAGGAAAGAGAAGCAAAATGCCGCAGGGCAAGAGAACTGGCAGAGCAAAAAAGAGAAAAGGAGTAACAAAAATTATGAAGATTTACAACACACTGACAAAGAGAAAAGAAGAATTTGTTCCCTTACAGGAGGGAAAAGTAAGCATGTATGTCTGCGGACCTACGGTTTACAACTTTATCCACATTGGAAATGCAAGACCTATGATTGTATTTGACACGGTGCGCCGTTATATGGAATACAAGGGCTATGATGTGAACTACGTTTCCAATTTTACAGACGTGGATGATAAAATCATTGCAAAAGCTGTCGAAGAAGGCGTAAGTGCAGAGGAGATTTCCACCCGTTATATTAAAGAGTGCAAAAAAGATATGGCGGATATGAATGTCAAACCAGCCACGACACATCCCCTGGCTACCCAGGAAATCCAGGGTATGATTGAAATGATTCAGACACTCATAGACAAGGGCTTTGCCTATGAAGTCAACGGAACCGTTTATTTCCGGGTGAAAAACTTTGAGGAATACGGCAAGCTGTCTCACAAGAATCTGGAAGATTTGCAGTCCGGCTTCCGTTCTCTGCAGGTGTCCGGAGAAGACCAGAAGGAAGACCCGCTGGATTTCGTACTCTGGAAACCGAAAAAAGAGGGAGAACCTTTCTGGGTATCTCCATGGAGTGAGGGACGTCCGGGATGGCATATTGAGTGCTCCGTCATGTCCAAGAAATATCTGGGCGAGGAAATTGATATCCATGCAGGGGGAGAAGATTTGGTATTCCCTCACCACGAAAATGAAATTGCACAGTCCGAATGCTGCAATGGAAAACAGTTTGCAAGATACTGGATGCACAATGCATTCCTGAACATTGACAATAAGAAAATGTCCAAATCTCTGGGCAACTTCTTTACCGTAAGGGAAATCGGGGAAAAATATGATTTGCAGGTACTGCGTTTCTTCATGCTGAACGCGCATTACAGAAGCCCGCTGAATTTCAGTGCAGAGCTTATGGAATCCTCTAAAAATGCTCTGGACAGAATTATTACCTGTGTAGAGCAGCTGAAACATCTTCTGGAAACAGCGCCTCAGGGAGAAAAAACTGAGAAAGAAAAAGAACTGGAAGCAGAAATTCAGGGCTATGTGAAAAAATACGAAGAGTCCATGGAAGATGATTTCAATACGGCGGATGCCATTGCAGCCATCTTTGAATTGGTAAAATTTTCCAATACCCAGACAAGTGGGGAAAGCACCGGGGAATTTGTAAAGGAACTGTTGGATACTATCGTGCATTTAAGCGATGTGCTGGGGCTTCTGGTAAACAAAGAGGCGGAAGTATTAGACGAAGATATTGAGAGATTAATCGAAGAACGCCAGACAGCCAGAAAAGAGAAGAACTTCAAGCGTGCAGATGAAATCCGCGATCAGTTGGCAGATATGGGCATTATTTTAAAGGATACAAGAGAGGGCGTACAATGGAAGCGGGCTTAAGTTATATAAAGGAACTGTTTCAGCTGGAGGATACGGACATCCGGACGTATTCTCCCCTGACCCTGGCGTATATCGGAGACGCCATTTACGAACTGGTTATCCGCACCATTTTAGTGGAAAAAGGGAATACACAGGTGAACAAGCTGAATCAGCGAGCCAATCGCCTGGTGAAAGCTTCGGCCCAGTCAGAAATGATTGAAAAGCTGAAGCCACATCTTACAGAAGAGGAGATGGCAGTCTTTAAACGGGGACGCAATGCCAAATCCTATACCATGGCAAAGAATGCCACCATGTCGGATTATCGTCGTGCCACAGGATTTGAAGCCCTTATGGGATATCTGTATCTGACGGAACAGTGGGAGCGGATGTTGGAACTGATAAAGCTGGGAATGACAGAAGAAACAAAAGGAGAGACAGATGGAGAATAAATTCCAGGAAACTAAAATAGAGGGACGGAATGCAGTGCTGGAAGCTTTTCGTTCGGGAAAATCCGTGGACAAACTTTTTGTGCTGGAAAAATGTGAGGACGGTCCTGTCCGTACCATTTTAAGAGAAGCCAAAAAGCATGACACCATGGTGAAATTTGTGAAGAAGGAACGTCTGGAGCAGATGTCGGAAACCGGCATGCACCAGGGCGTGATTGCCATGACGGCTGCTTATAACTACGCGGAAGTGGAGGATATACTGGAAGTGGCAAGAGAAAAAGGAGAACCGCCTTTTTTGATTCTGCTGGATAATATCGAAGATCCCCACAATCTGGGCGCCATTATCCGTACCGCCAATCTGGCCGGGGCACATGGGGTGATTATCCCGAAAAACAGAGCGGTGGGACTGACTGCTACGGTAGCCAGAACCTCTGCAGGAGCGCTGAATTATACACCCGTGGCAAAGGTGACGAATATGGCAAGAACCATTGAACAGCTGAAAAAAGAAGGCATGTGGTTTGTATGCGCGGATATGGGCGGCACCACCATGTATGATCTGGATTTGAAAGGTCCTATGGGACTGGTTATCGGCAATGAGGGAGACGGAGTTTCCAAACTGGTAAGGGAAAAATGTGATTTTATTGCATCCATTCCCATGAAGGGAGATATTGATTCCCTGAATGCGTCTGTGGCAGCCGGAGTGCTGGCCTTTGAAATTGTGCGCCAGAGAATGGGGCGGTAAGGATAGAAGATACAGGTTCTGAACATGAAAAATTATGAAGCATTATCAGATGAACAGTTGATTGAGCTTTTGCGAAAAGGGGAAAGCGGACCGGAAGAGTATCTGGTGAAAAAATATAAAGGCATGGTGCTGAAAAAGGCCCATGCCATGTTCCTTATCGGCGGAGAGCAGGAGGATTTGATTCAGGAGGGCATGTTGGGGCTTTTTAAAGCGGTGCAGGGGTATCAGCCCGGAAAGAATGCGTCTTTCTCTACGTTTGCCAATCTGTGCGTGGAGCGTCAGATGGGCAAGGCCATTGAGATTTCCGGAAGACAGAAGCACAGGCCTTTAAATACCTATATTTCCTTGAGTCAGGAGGACGGACCTCTGATGAATACAGAGGATACCATACAGCTGAACCCGGAGGAGATTGTCATCGGCAGGGAAAATGCAGATAATCTGTCAAAGAGGATTCAGAAGGTATTAAGTCCTTTTGAAAACCAGGTGCTGGATTTGTATCTGCAGGGGATGGACTATCGGAAAATTGCAGAAAGAATAGGGAAACCGGCAAAATCTGTGGACAATGCCCTGCAGAGAATTCGCAGTAAAATCCATGGGATGAAAGAGCATCAGAGGTGAAAAAATGGAGAAAAAAAGAATCTTAACGGTGATTCCATTTACAGAGAATCAAAAGAAACGCCTGGAAGAGGCAGCAGCCGGGGCAGAACTTTGCTTTCGGGATTTGCAGTCCATAACTGCAGAAGAGGTAAAGAGAGCAGAAATTATACTGGGCAATGTGCCGGCAGAGATGGTAAAAGAGGCAGAGCGTCTGGAGTGGCTGCATTTGAATTCGGCAGGCTTTGACGATTATGTAAAAGAGGGGATATTAAGAGAGAAAACTCTTTTGACCAACAGCAGCGGTGCTTATGGAAAAGCGGTTTCTGAGCATATGTTTGCAATGCTTCTGGCTATGCAGAAAAAACTGCATTTATATCGTGACCTGCAAAGACAGCATATGTGGGGAGATGAGGGAGAAGTGACCTCCATTGCGGATTCTGTGATTCTGGTGTTGGAAACCGGAGATATTGGTCTGCATTTCGCAGAGCTTGCCCATGCCCTGGGGGCTTATGTGATAGGTGTGAAACGAACTTTGGCCCCCTGTCCGGATTGTATGGACGAACTGCATGTTATGAGCGAGCTGGACGAACTGCTGCAGAGGGCTGATTCGGTAGTTTCTTTCCTGCCCAGTACACAGGAGACAAGAGGCTTGTTTGGCAAAAAGCGGTTTGCGCTTATGAAAGAGGGAAGCTTTTTCTTAAACGGCGGAAGAGGAGATCTGATCTGTACAGAGGATTTGTGTGATGTACTGGAATCTGGTCACCTGGCGGGCGCAGCTCTTGATGTCACAAGTCCGGAGCCCCTTCCGAAAGAACACAGGATATGGGATATTCCAACTGCGTTTATAACACCTCATATTTCCGGCTCTTATCATTTGCCGGAAACCCTGAGAAATGTGGTATCTATTGCTGTAGAAAATGTAAGACGGTATATGGCAGGGGAAGAGTTGAAAAATTTAGTGAAAAAATAGAAGAAAAAGGTTGACAGGCGCATAACTTTTTGGTATAGTCTATAACTGTGGTAAGCACACAGCAGAAAAATAAAAGTTATGCTGCCTTGGCTCAGTCGGTAGAGCGTCGCCTTGGTAAGGCGGAGGTCGGCGGTTCAAGTCCGCTAGGCAGCTCTGAAAACTCTTGAGAAATCAAGAGTTTTTTTGTTATACTGATTGCAAGAGAAACAGGAGAACCTATATGAGAGAAAGAGTAAAGCGGCTGGTTCTGTCGTTTTCCACTACCACACAGGCCATGGCGGCAGAGCAATGGTTTCAGCGGAAAAACCTGCCGGGAAGGCTGATTCCCCTGCCGGGCAGTATTTCCGCAGAGTGCGGTCTGGCCTGGTGCACGGAGATAGAACAGAAAAGAACTGTAGAACAGGCGGCAAAAGAAGGCGCGATTCAGATACAGGGAATACATGAAGTTATGTTATATGAAAGGAAATAGAACTATGGAAACAAAAATTGACGCAAGGGGCATGGCCTGCCCGAAACCGGTCATCCTGACAAAAAAGGCTATGGATAACGGCAGAAAAGGAGAGGAAATCTGCGTGCTTGTGGATAATACCATTGCTGTGGAAAATCTTCGCAAGCTGGCAGCGTCCCAGAAAGCAGATTATAAATTCCGAAAAAAGGGAGAAAAGGAAT
The DNA here is from genome assembly GCF_038739805.1 of Blautia acetica. Classification (NCBI taxonomy): domain Bacteria; kingdom Bacillati; phylum Bacillota; class Clostridia; order Lachnospirales; family Lachnospiraceae; genus Blautia; species Blautia acetica. Next base: position 87,732 of record NZ_JBBEWO010000001.1, read on the forward strand.
ATGAAGTTATCCTTACCGTACAGCAGGAAACGGATGAAGCCAAGGTACAGGAAACCGTGGAACTGGAAAACTGCAGTATAAAAACAGGAAAGAAAACCGTTGTGGTGCTGTCCTCTGACAAAATGGGAGAAGGAGAGGAAAAACTGGGGAAAATTCTTATCAAAGGTTTTGTTTATGCCCTGACCCAGTTGGAACAACTACCCTCGGCTGTACTGTTTTATAACAGCGGCGCCTTTTTATCATGTGAGGATTCTCCGGTTCTGGAGGACTTGAAGCTTTTGGAGGAAGAAGGCGTGGAAATCTGCACCTGCGGTACCTGTCTTGATTTCTATGGGCTGAAAGAAAAACTGGCAGTGGGAAATGTAGTCAATATGTATCAGATTGTGCAGACCCAGGTCCAGGCAGATTTGATTCTCAAACCATAAGAAAGGACAGAATATGAAACCTATTATTGTAAGAGGCGGCGGAGATTTGGCAACCGGAACCATACACCGTCTGTGCCAGAGCGGGTATCCGGTGATTATTTTAGAGGACACGAAGCCTTCCGCTATCCGGCAGAAGGTGTCTTTTTGTCAGGCTGTATATGAGGGAACCATGGAAGTGGAGGGCATTGTGTGCACAAAGGTGGACAGTTTTCAGGAAGCCATGGAAACAGTAAGGTGGAACCGTCCCATGCTGTTGACAGACCCCAGTGGGGAGTGCCTGAAACAGTATCACCCGGATATTTTAATAGACGGGATTCTGGCAAAGAAAAACCTGGGAACCAGAAGGGATATGGCGGACCTGACTATAGGACTTGGACCGGGCTTTACGGCAGGAGAAGATGTGGACTATGTGATTGAAACCAAGCGGGGACACTATCTGGGAAGAAAAATCGAAAAAGGCAGTGCCATACCAAATACCGGAGTGCCGGGCCTTATAGGCGGATATGGAAAGGAACGGGTGATGCATGCGCCCTGTGCGGGTGTTTTCCGAAGGGAGAAAGAAATCGGAGACTGGGTGGAAGCAGGACAGCGTATCGGATATATTCAGCGGGAAAAGGAAAATATTGGAGTGTACACACAGATTTCCGGCGTGGTACGGGGAATTTTACAGGATGGATTTGAGGTGACAGAACATTTTAAGCTGGCAGATGTAGACCCCAGGAAGGAATCCCAGGCGCACTGCGCCCTGATTTCGGACAAAGCCAGGTGTATTGCCGGAGGTGTGCTGGAACTGGTCTGTGCCTGGGAAAAAGGAATATTGGGAAAGAAGCAGCTTCATGAAACTTTGTGAAATGATAGAAGAAATGGGAGAAAGGTCTCATATGCGCGTGGCCTTTGTGGGCGCCGGGGGAAAAACCAGCTGCATGCTGGAGCTGGCACAACAGTGGAAGAAACAGGGAAAAAAAGTGCTGGTTACGACTTCTGCTCATATGGAGAATCCGAAAAATTTCCCGCTGAAAGACATAACAGAGGATGACGGAGAAGCAATTTGTGCGCTGCTGAAACGGGAAGGTGCAGCAGCGGCAGGTCTGCCGGTGAAAGAAGGAGGAAAAATTGGCCCGCTTTCCCGCACAGTCTATGAACAAACCGCAGCAGAGGCGGACTGTGTGCTTTTAGAGGCAGACGGCTCCAGAAGATTTCCCATGAAAGTGCCGGGAAAACAAGAACCGATCCTTTATGAGGATACAACGCATATTTTCATTCTAACAGGAGCTTCGGCGCTGGGAAAACCTTTGAAAGAAGTGTGCCATCGTATAGAAGAAGCAGAAAAAATTCTGGAAACAGAGGCGGGACAGGAAAGCGGAGAACGGATAGTGACAGAAGAGCTGCTGGGGATTCTGTTGGAACAGGGATATGTCCGCCGTCTGAAACGAGACTTTTCTCAGGGAAAGCTGGCAGTTATTCTGAATCAGGCAGATGTGCTGCAAAATTCCGAAGAAAGCAGAAAAAAACTACAGGAACAGCTTTCTGTGCCGGTATTTCTTCATGACTGGACGAAAGCTGTACACGGGATTGTTCTGGCCGCGGGATTTTCCAGGAGATTCGGAGAAAACAAGCTGCTGTATGAGATAGAGGGAAAGCCTATGTATCGGTTTTTGACGGAACGGCTGCTCCATTTGCAGAAAAAGAAGAAACTGCAGACGCTGATCGTTGTAACGCAGTATGAAGAAATTCGGCAGTATGCAGAAAAACAGGGCATGACAGCAGTGGAAAACCGGGACAGCAGCAGGGGCATTTCCTCCTCTTTGCAGCTGGGACTTGCAGCCGCTATGGAAAAGAGCCGGGAGGAAAAGGAGAATTATTATCTGTTTTTTGTGGCAGACCAGCCTTTTTTAACAGAAAGAACCGTAGAAGAATTTGTGTCCGCATTTTTAAAAACCGGGAAAGGCATTGGCTGTGTGTGTAAGGAGGGGATTGCCGGAAATCCGGTGATTTTTCATCAGAAATATGTGGAAGAACTGCTGGAACTCACAGGAGATATAGGGGGAAAGCGCGTGCTGAAACATCATTTGGAAGATGGGTTTTATTACGAGGTTTCCAATGAAGGGGAATTGAGAGATTTAGACAGAAAAGAAGCTGTAGAAACAGGGCTGCCGCTTTAAGCGCATATCGAGAAAATTCTGGATTGCTGCTTAAAGGCGGCAGCCTTGTTTTGTCAAGAGCATTACTGCGGATAAACCAGGCGCTCTTCGGTGATATTGGTTAAAACTTCCTCTAAGTATTTTTTCGCCAGCCAGTTGGCCATAGGCAGATTCATATCCAGGTAATTGCCGCAGTCCTTTGCAGAGGCCCCTGGTACTTCGCCGCGAAAATCACGGATAAAGGTGAACATCTCCGTAACCAGAGGAAGAATATCTCTGGAGGAGTCATCTCCGGCAAGAAGCAGGTAAAATCCGGTGCGGCAGCCCATTGGCCCAAAGTATACGGTTTTTGTGCCGAAATCCGGGTGATTGCGCAGGAAGGTGGCACCCAGATGTTCGATGGTGTGGACTTCTGCGGTGTTCATAACCGGTTCGTCGTTGGGAGAAGTCATGCGCAAATCAAAGGTGGTGATAACTTCCGCGCCTACATGGTCTTTCCGGGATACATAGACACCGGGTTTTAATTTTATATGGTCAATGGTAAAGCTTGCAATTTTTTCCATGCTGTGTCCTCTTTTCTTTTGGTATTGTAGCTTTATTATACTGGTTTTTCTCCAGGGACGCAAGGGAAATAACCGGAGGGCAGGGTTGTGAAACCGGGGGAAGACGTGGTATACTTTTTCAGGTAGAGAATTTTGCGGAAACGGAGAAATCAACATGGAATTATTAGATAAAATCGAAGAATACTGGACGGGAAGAGCAGAGGGCTATTCTCAGGTGAATCAGGGCGAGCTGGCTACAGAACAACGGGAAAAATGGAAGAAAAATCTGATGAGCCATCTGAAAGGGAAAAAACCGGAAGAGACAAAGGTACTGGATATTGGTACAGGTCCGGGATTTTTCGCGATTATTCTGGCAGAAGCGGGATATCAGGTGACAGCAGTGGATTATACAGAAGAAATGTTAAAAGAAGCGAAACAAAATGCAGGGAAACTTGCAGGAAAAATCCACTGGCAGCAAATGGATGCTCAAAATCTTACATTTGAATCAGAGACTTTTGATGTGGTGGTTTCCAGAAATCTGACCTGGAATCTGGAGAAGCCGGAAAAAGCCTATGGAGAGTGGATCAGAGTTCTGAAAAAAGGCGGCATCCTTTTAAATTATGACGCCAACTGGTACCATCATCTTTTCGACCAGGAGAAGCGCAGAGCCTATGAAGAAGACAGGGCCAGAGTGGAAGAACTGCAGCTGAGCGACCACTACACCTGTACGGATATTGACGCCATGGAGGAGATTGCAAGAGAGGTGCCGTTAAGCCGGATTGCAAGGCCCACATGGGATAAGCAGGTGCTTGGACAATTTTCTCCGAACCAGATGCTTGTGGAAGAGGAGGTCTGGAAGGAAGTCTGGAGTGAAGAAGAAAAAGCAAATTATCAGTCAACTCCGATGTTTCTGATAATTGTGGAAAAATAATAGAAAACAGAGACAGAACAAGGTTGCTGACAGAAAAGAAACGTGCTAAAATAGACAAATAAAGGGAAATTGTAGTAGTTGGAGGACAGAAGAGATGATCAATGATAAAAAAGTTTTATTCAGCGGTATGCAGGCCACCGGAAACCTGACACTGGGAAATTATCTGGGAGCGCTGAAAAACTGGGTGACTTTAAGCGATGAATATGAGTGCTTTTACAGTGTGGTGGATATGCATTCCATTACGGTGCGCCAGGACCCGGCAACCCTCAGAAAGAGAGCGAGAGCGCTGCTGACTTTATATCTTGCGGCAGGTCTGGACCCTAAGAAGAACTGTATTTATTACCAGTCTCATGTGTCAGGACATGCAGAGCTGGCATGGATTTTAAACTGCTTTACCTATATGGGGGAATTAAACCGCATGACCCAGTTTAAAGACAAATCTGCAAAGCATGCGGATAACATCAATGCGGGACTCTTTACGTATCCGGTGCTGATGGCAGCCGATATTCTTCTATATCAGGCAGATGTGGTGCCGGTAGGCATTGACCAGATGCAGCACCTGGAACTGACTCGTGATATTGCCATCCGCTTCAATAACATTTATGGTGATGTGTTTACCATTCCGGAAGCCTATATCGGCAAGGTAGGCGCTAAGATTATGAGTCTGCAGGACCCTGCGAAGAAAATGTCCAAATCTGACGAAAATCCAAACGGCAGTATCTATCTTATGGATGACCCGGATACTATTATGAGAAAGTGTAAACGGGCGGTGACAGATTCAGAAGCCTGCATTGCCTATAGAGACGAACAGCCGGGATTGAAAAACCTCATTGATATTTACTGTGCATGTCTGGGCAAAACTTCCGAGGAAGCAATCAGAGAATTTGAAGGAAAAGGCTATGGAGATTTGAAGATGGCTGTGGGAGAAGCGGTTGTCAGTGTGTTAAAGCCTTTGCAGGATGAAGTGGCAAGACTGGAAAAAGATAAGGGATATCTGGATTCCATTATTAAGGAAAATGCAGAAAAAGCCCAGTATTTTGCAAATAAAACGCTGAGAAAGGTACAGCGTAAGGTTGGTTTTCCGGACAGAATCCGGTAAGAGACAGGAGGTGTCTGTTATGACAGTTGAAGAAGTAATTACGGTTCTGGCTATGCAGGAGGAAATTTTGCAGTTCAATCATTTTACCAATGAGGATGCATGGGAACTTGGCAATCTGCTGGTTGCGGAGGCAAAGAAGCGGGAACTGGATACCACGGTGGAAATTCGTCTGAACAATGGATACACAGTGTTTAAGTACGCAGGCAACGGCACAACACCAAACAATGAAATCTGGGCGGACAAGATGTTTGCGTCGGTTTCCCGTATGGAAAAAAGCACCATGCTTCTGTACAGCGAACTGAAAAGGAGCGAAGAAACCATGGAAGACATCGGACTGGGAAAAGAAGAATATTCCTGCCTGGGCGGGGGATTTCCGGTGCGTGTGGAAGAAGTGGGCGTTATCGGAGCCATTATGGTGACCAACCAGAGCCATTTTGTCAATCATGACATTATTGTAAAGGCATTGAGCAGATACCTTCATATCGATGAAGTTCCCAGAATTCGGGCTTTATAGAAAAGATTTTAGAAAAAATTTAGAAAATATCCTAAAATGAAATTGACATTTTTAGGAAGGAATTATAAAATGATTACAAATTTACGGAGGAGGGCTTTGGTTATGGAAAAAAAGGCACCGGGAAAAGGTTTTTTAAAGGGTGTAGGGATTTTACTGATTATCGGTGGGGTGTTTGGATTTATCGGCGCAGCGTCTAATGCGTTTGTAGCAAGTGCATTATCAAGCGGCTCACTGGATTCTGCCACAACTGCCATTTATGAACAGGCGGGACTTACAGCAGAAACTTTTCAGGCAGGAATTATCACATCTGTCATTCAGGGCGTTATCTACCTGGTAGCAGGAATTTTAGGTGTGGCAAACTGCAACAAGATTGAAAAAGCAAATATCTGCTTTATCTGCGGAATTGTCTTGATTGCATTTGTGTTAGTCAATGCAGGAATTTCCGCTGCTACAACAGGATTTACTGCATTATCGATAGTTTCTATTCTGGCTTCTTTGATTCTTCCCTTGTTATACTTCTGGGGAGCATTAAAAAACCGTCAGGCTATGCAGGACGCGCAGAACGGAACAAGTTTATAAGGAAAAGATGTAGTGAGGGCAGGACAAAACGGGGAAATTTCCTGTTTTGCCCTGCTTTTGTATACAAAAACGCGATTGGAAACTGCTCTGCAGTTTTTGATTATATATTATGAGAGAAAGGAAGAACTTATGGAACATCTTATTAAAGTAACGGATTTGTGCAAGGTTTACAATCCGGGTGAGAATGAAGTAAGAGCATTAGACCATATTAATCTGGAGGTTGATACAGGCGAGTTTGTAGCCATTATCGGCCAGTCGGGTTCCGGAAAGTCTACATTCATGAATATGCTGGGCTGTCTGGATACGCCTACTTCGGGTACTTATTTTCTGAATGGTACAGATGTGTCCACCATGACGGACAATCAGCTTTCTGCAGTCAGAAATAAGGAAATCGGCTTCATTTTCCAGGGGTTTAATCTGATTTCAAATCTGACCGCAGAGGAAAATGTGGAACTGCCGCTGATTTACAGGGGAATTGATAAGAAGACCAGAAGGCAGCTTTCCAGGGAGGCTCTGGAAATGGTAGGACTTGCCCATCGTATGAACCACAAGCCGTCAGAGATGTCAGGCGGACAGCAGCAGCGTGTGGCTATTGCCAGAGCCATTGCGGCCAAGCCTCCGGTGATTCTGGCCGATGAGCCTACCGGAAATCTGGATTCGGCTTCCAGCAAGGAAATTCTGGGAATTTTAAAAGACTTGCACAAAGGGGGAAGAACGGTGATTCTCATTACCCATGATGATGGCATTGCCGCCAGGGCAAAGCGTGTGGTGCGTATTATGGATGGGAAGATAGAATCCGATATTATAAACCCTGCATTTGACAGTATGGAGGAAGAACATGAAAAAGGGAATAACGAAGAGTAAAAACATGATTATGCTGATTACCATAGGGGTAATTGTACTGGCTATCGGCTTGATTGCACTTGTCGGCAGTATGAACAGTAAAGGGAAGGATGCCGCACCGTCTGTAGAGGTCGTATCCGTGGGGACGGGAAACGTCACACAGGAAGTGGATGCTACAGGAAATGTGGAAAGCGAACAGAAGAAAACTTTCTACTCTCCGGTCAACGGAACCATTCAGACCATGACCGCAGAAGCAGGAGACAGTGTAGACGCTGGAAAAAGCATCATTGGTTTTAATCTGGAAGACCTGGAAGCAGAAAACCAGGAGGCACAGCTGACAGCAAAATCCGGCGAACTGGATATAAAGGATGCGCAGGAACAGGCAAGCACTGCTGCAAATAAAGTGGCAGAAGCCCAGGCGGCCATTCCGGGACTGGAAAGCCAGATTGAAGAGAAGCAAAATCAAATCAACAGCCTGCGCCAGCAGATTGCAGACGCACAGACCAACGCACAGAATGATGCCCAGGCACAGATAGAACAGGCTCAGGCAGAGGCCAAAGCAGAGGCCGACGCAGCTTATGATGCAGCGGTTGCAGCAGCAGACCAGGAATATCAGAAAGCTTTGGATGAGTACAACAACGTTACAAAAAAAGATTATGACCAGAAGCTCAGCGATTTGAAAACAAAAATTGACTCTGGTACAGCAGCAGAATCCGAACTGGAAGATTACAGATACCTTCTGAATAATCCTCCGGCAGAACCGGTGAAAAAAGAGGTAAATCAGGCAGATTACAGCGTTTCCACGGATGGACTTTCCGGCACAGTTACAGCGGATACCTCTGATTTGCAGGCACAGATGGAAACAGCTTCCTCTGATTTAGCACAGCTTCAGTCTGATTTGGCTTCTAAAAAAGCCATTGCAGAAAATGACACAGCAGGTCTGACAGATGCAGCAAGAGAAAAAATGGCTATTACCAGCAACCTGTCAGAATTGAAATCAAAGAATCTTCAGGAACTCTTAGAAGAAGGCAGAAAAGGTATTCAGGCAGAGTTTAAAGGGGTTATTTCTGACGCAAAAGTAACACAGGGCGCAACCGTTACCCAGGGAATGGAACTTTTCACCCTGCAGAGCACACAGGATGTATGCGTGGAAGCCAACGTATCCAAATACGATTTTGACAAGGTAAAAGAAGGTCAGAAGGCAGAAATCACTCTTGGTGATAAAAAGTATAAAGGTACAGTAGACAAAGTCAGCAAGATTGCCATTCCAAATGAAAAGGGAACACCTCTGATTGGGGTCAGTGTACATATTGACAATCCGGACGATGATATTTTTATTGGTGTGGAAGCCAAGGTTACCATTCAGGCATCCGAGGCTAAAAATGTGCCGGTACTTCCTGTAGAGGTGGTAAACATCGGAAAAGAAGGCTCTTTCTGCTATGTAGTGAACAAGGGAAAAATTGAGAAAAAAGACATCGAGACAGGGGTAACTTCAGACTCCATGGTAGAAGTAAAAAGCGGACTGAAAAAAGGAGACCAGGTTATTAAGGATATGGGCAATTACAGCGAAGGCGACAGTGTGACCGCAAAGGAAGCCAAGACAGAGGACAGCAAAGCCTCTAAGTAGCAGGAAAGGAAGAGAATATGGGAAATATAGTAGAATATGTCAAAATGGCGATTCAGAATATTCTTGCCAATAAGGGACGTTCCTTTCTTACCATGCTTGGTATTATTATCGGAATTGCGTCGGTCATCGCTATCGTATCCATCGGTGAGGGTACCAAGAATCAGATGAACAGTGAGATTAACGATGCGGGCGGCGGTCAGATTGCCATTAACTGCAGTACCGATGCCATGAATCAGGATGTTTATATGACACCGGAGGACTTGGATGCTATCCGGGAAATCAAAGGTGTGGAAGGTGTTACAGGAACCGACAGTGTTACCGGAGATACAGTAACCGGGAAAGGGGAATTTCAGATAAACCTTTCTATGGAGACACAGGATGGACAGCTTTTGAATAACTATTCCATGAAGAGAGGTTCCTACTTCACGGAGGCAGATGTGACAGAGGGCAGAAATGTATGTGTCATTTCCGACAGCGATGCCAAAAGACTCTTTGGTTCGGATGATGTAGTGGGCATGGATATTGATGTACAGTGTCTGAATCTGACAAAATCCTTCCGGATTGTGGGCGTTACCACCCACAAAGAAAATGGAACCTTTGTCAGCTATACTTATGAAGGCATGCCGGTTTCCATCTCCATTCCGTATACAGCAGCCAGAGATTTTCTGGGAGATTCCACGGATGATTTTTATTACATTATGGTACAGGCCGATAAAAAAATGGACTCAAAAGTCATTTCCGATAAAATCATCAAGGTTCTGGAACAGAAACACCAGTCTGCAGGGGAGGATTACTTCCAGGTACAGAGTTTCCAGGATGTGATGAAGGTCATGAACCAGATGTTGGGCATGGTAACGGCATTTATTTCCTTTGTGGCAGGAATTTCTCTGCTGGTAGGCGGTATTGGTGTTATGAACATTATGTTGGTATCTGTAACAGAGCGAACCAGAGAAATCGGTATCCGAAAATCTCTGGGGGCGAAGACCTCTTCCATTATGATGCAGTTTCTGGCAGAATCCGCAATTCTGACTGTTATTGGAGGAATTATTGGTATTATTCTGGGAATTGCAGGAGGATTTGGAATCTGTTCGGTTATCAGTTCCAGCCAGGGAATGACTTTGACGCCGGGAATCAGTGTCAGCACAATTTTGATTGCAACGGCCTTTTCCTGTGCAGTGGGAATTTTCTTCGGAATTTATCCGGCAAAGAAAGCAGCTTCTTTAAGTCCTATTGAGGCACTTAGAAGAAATTAAAAGAAAACAGAAAATTGAGAAACAAAAAAAGCCCGGTTCAGGACAGACCGCTGCATTTGGCAGCTGAAGTTCTGACCGGGCTTTTCAAATGTAAATTCCGGTGTCTTTTGCATACATCAGGCAAACAAATCAGCCATATCTTCCGGCAGAGGAGCCCGAAAGGTGAGGGGACTGCCAGTCATGGGATGTGTGAAAGAAAGCGCATAAGAATGGAGGGAGACCCGTTTTATCCGTGAAAAATCAGGATAATAGAGGTAATCGCCTAACAGGGGATGTCCCAGATAGCCCATATGCACCCGTATCTGGTGTGTTCTGCCGGTTTCCAGGGAAAGCTGCACAAGAGAATAGTCGTTTCGGGAATCCAGGACACGGTAATGGGTGACAGCCCGTTCGCCTTTTTCAAAATCCACGCACCGCTCTATGGCAGAGCCTTCTTTTCTGGCAATAGGGGCGTCTATAGTACCGCTTTCGGGAATGGGGACTCCTTTTACAATGGCTTGATAGGTTCTGTGAATCTCTCTTTTTTTCATTTGAGCAGAGAGAATAGAAGCGCTGAGGGCGTTTTTTGCCAGAATCAGCAGTCCCGTGGTATCCCGGTCCAGGCGGTTGATGCAGCGGAAGACAAAAGGTTTTCCCTGCTGTGCGTAATACCAGGCCGCGCCGTTTGCCAGGGTGTTGTCATAGTTATTGACAGAAGGGTGTACCGGCATGTCTGCGGGCTTGTTCAGAAGCAGAATATCTTCATCCTCATAAACAATAGACAGAGGCATGGCAACCGGAACAATGTTCTGAGAAGGGGTGTCTTCCGTTAAGGTGATTTTCAGAAGGTCTCCCGCCTGTAAGGGGGTTCGCACATAAGCCCATTCATTGTTTACCAGAATCCCCTTTTCTGTTTTTTTCAAGTGTACCAGAATCTGGTGAGAGCAGCCTTTTCTTTTTAAATACTCCCCTGCGGTGCAGGGGAGGTCAGAATCAGCCACACAATATTCAAAAATACGGTTCATAAAAATTTCCTTTTGTAGCTTAGTTTGATTTTACTTTATTCCAGAGTTCGTTGTAATAGCTGTCCACATCATCTCCCAGGAATTGGAAGGTTTCACAGTTTGTCAAATCTTCCGCGTTGGGAAAGAGAATTTTGCTGTTTCGCGTTTCCTCATCTTTAATCAGCGATCTGGCGGCTTTGTTGGGTGTTGCGTAGGTCAGATATTCAAAGTTCATCAGGGCAATGTCCGGACGGCACATAAAGTTGATGAATTTTTCTGCGTTTTCCTTGTTTTTGGCATTTTTTGGAATGACCCAGGAGTCAATCCAGACATTAGAGCCTTCCTTTGGGATGACATATTCCAGATTGGGATTTTCCCTTTTGGTGTATCCGGCTTCTCCAGAATAGATAACGCCTAAAGCAGCCTCGTTTCCAATCATTTTATCGCGTACCTGGTCTACAACATAGGCCTGTACCAGGGGTTTCTGGGCAATCAGGTCATCCTTAGCCTGTATCAGCTGGTCTACCTTACTGGAATTTAAGGAATACCCACGGCGTTTTAAAGCTACAGCAAAGGCATCCCGGACAGAATCCTGCATGAGAATACTGTCCGCATATTTAGAATCCCAGAGAATATCCCAACTGTCCACAGGTTCGTGCACCATGGTTTTGTTGTACAGGATTCCCACCGTACCCACACAGTAGGGAACCGAGTAAGCATTGTCCGGGTCGAAACTTCTGGACTGTTCCATGTAGATAGAATCCATATTTTTTATATTGGGAATGTTGTCCAGGTTCAGTTTGGCCAGCAAATCGTTTTCTATCATACGCTGAATCATATAATCGGAAGGGCATACCACATCATAGGCAATAGCCCCGGAAAGAATTTTCGGATACATGATTTCATTGGTTTCGTATTCCTCGTAAGTGACGGAAATGCCAGTTTCCTCCTCGAACAGTTCAATGGTTTTGGGGTCGACATAATCCCCCCAGTTGTACACAATCAGCTTTTCGCTGCCGGCATCTTTGGCGCCTGCGAAGTAATAAAAGGCGCCGCCGCTTGCCAGCACAGCCACAAGCAGCAGGGGAATCGCCAGACGCAGTCCGCGCTGCAGGGACTTTCTTTTGGAAACCGTTTTTCTGTCTTTTGGTTCTTTCGGACTTGTATTGACCAGTATCATCAGCACCAGTACACTGACAAAAAGCAGTGTGGACAAGGCATACATTTCCGGACGGATTCCCTTTCGTACTTCTGCGTAAATTTTGGTGGAGAGGGTGTCCACACCGGGGCCTTTGGTAAAGTGGGTGATAATGAAATCATCCAGAGACATGGTGAAGGCCATTAAAAATCCGGAGACAATACCGGGCAGAATATCGGGAAACACCACCTTAAAGAAGGCGGATACCGGACCTGCACCTAAATCCTGGGCTGCCTCATAAGTACTTTTGCTGGTCTGTTTCAATTTTGGCATGACACTGAGAATCACATAAGGAATGCAAAAAGTAATGTGGGCCAGCAAAATAGTGGAAAATCCCAGGGTGACTCTGAAGGCAATAAACAGAAGCATCAGGGAAATTCCGGTTACGATTTCTGAGTTCAGAATGGGAATGTTGGTAATTCCCATCATGATGGTTTTGCTTCTGCCCTTCATGGCATTGATACCGATGGAGGCTGCCGTACCTACAACCGTGGCAAGAACAGCAGAGAGCAGGGCAATGATTAACGTATTGTAAAGGGCTGTCATAATGGCTTTATCCTGAAAAAGAGAAGCGTACCACTTTAAGGTAAAACCGCCCCATTTTGCCCTGGATTTTGAAGCGTTAAAAGACAGGACAATGAGGGTGACAATGGGGGCGTACATGAGAAAAAGAATCAGCCCAAGATATATATTTCGTACTGTTTTTTTCATCAGAACATACCTCCTTCCCCGTTTTTATCGTATTTTCCGGTGAGAAGCATACTGATGAAAATAAATACCATCAGTACTAGCGAAAGTCCGCTTCCCACGTTCCAGTTGCTTCCCTGCTGAAACTGGCGGTCAATGACATTTCCGATGAGGAGAATTTTGCTTCCGCCTAAGAGGTCAGAGATAACAAAGGTCGTCAGAGACGGTACAAAAACCATGGTAATGCCGCTGATAATACCCGGCATGCTTAAAGGAAAAATGATTTTCCGAAAGGTATAGGCCGCAGTGGCGCCCAAATCTCTGGCTGCAAAAATAACGTCTTTGTCTATCTTGGAAAGCACGTTATAGAGGGGCAGTACCATAAAGGGCAGGAAGTTGTAGACCATGCCCAGTACAATAGCCCCTGGTGTGTTAATCAGCTGCTGGGAAGGAAGATGAAAAAAGCCCAGCACCTGGTTGATAACGCCGTTTTTTTCCAAAAGAGTCTGCCATGCAAGAGTCCGCAGAAGAAAATTCATCCACATAGGAAGAATAAAAAGCAGCACAATAAAGCCTGTCCGGTTGACTTTCATATTCGACAGCATCATAGCCAGCGGATATGCCAGAATCAGACAGATAAGGGTGCTGATAAGGGACAGCAAAAGAGAAAGGCAGAGTGCTTTGAAATTCTCCACAGTGCCGATAGCCAGCACATTTTCAAAGGTAAAATGCCCTTCGCTGTTGGTGAAGCCATAGTAAAAAATCATGGCAAGAGGAATCAGGATAAAGGCCACGGACCAGATCAGATACGGGCCGGAAAGCAGTTTTCGTTTATTCATTGATTCCAATAGCCTCCTCATCTTCGGATTCAGGCTTGTGCATAATCTGTATGTCAAAAGGATTCACATGAATGCCTACTTGCTGCCCTACAGGGAACATATCCGTGCTGTGCACCAGCCATTCAAAACCGTTTGCCTGTACTTCCATTTCGTAGTGGACGCCTTTGAAAATCAGGTGGGACACAACCCCCTGGATTGTGCCTTCTTCCGGAGCCAGCAAGTCCACATCCTCCGGGCGGATAACCACGTCTACTGGTTTGTTCTTACCGAATCCCACGTCCACACAGGGGAATTTGGCACCCAGAATTTCCACCAGTTTATCTTCCAGCATCATACCGGGAAGGATATTGCTTTCGCCGATAAAGTCTGCCACAAAGGCGTTCTGAGGTTCGTTATAGATGTCCTCCGGGCTTCCCATCTGCTGTATATATCCCTGGTTCATAACCACAATGGTATCTGACATGGTAAGGGCTTCCTCCTGGTCGTGAGTGACATAGATAAAGGTAATGCCCAGTTCGTTTTTCAGACGGATAAGTTCATACTGCATGTCCTGGCGCAGTTTTAAGTCCAAAGCGCCTAAAGGTTCGTCCAGAAGAAGCAGCCGAGGTTCGTTTACAATGGCTCTGGCAATGGCCACACGCTGCTGCTGTCCGCCGCTTAAAGAATCCGGGAGCCGGTTTTCATAGCCGTCCAGATTGACCAGCTTTAAAGCATATTTTACCTTGTCATGAATATAGGCTTTGCTTTTTCCTGAAATTTTCAGACCGAAAGCAATATTTTCTTCAATGCTCATATGAGAGAAAAGCGCGTATTTCTGAAATACGGTGTTCAGATTCCGCTTGTTGGGCGGAAGATTTGTAATATCCTTTCCATCAAAAATGACTTTCCCGCTGTCAGGGGACTCAAATCCGCCCAGAATACGGAGCGTTGTAGTTTTTCCGCAGCCGCTGGGGCCAAGAAGGGTGAGAAATTCATTTTCCCGTATAGAAAGATTCAGTTCGTCCAGGATTACCTGGTCTCCAAAGCTTTTGGAGATGTCAATTAAATTTACTAAAGTATGGTTCATCCCAGTTCTCCTTTGTAGATATTCTTTATCCATTATACTAAAGGAAAAAATCATGTCAATATTAGAATGACCCAATCCCTGTAAAATACAGATGAAATAGAAATGAATTGCAGGAAAAGCCATCAATATGCATTGTATTAGAAAAAACTTTGTGGTAGAATGTCCGTAGTGTATTGTACACTGGCGGTCTTTTTGTGCAAAGACCGCGAATTTGTCGTGTGGTGAAACAATAGAAAACAGGAGGATATTGCATAAATGAAGGAAAAATATGTAGCCTATGTGGGAACCTATACCCACGGAAGCAGTATCGGAATCCATTTGTATGATGTCAATGTGGAAGAGGGAACTCTTTGCGAGAGAAAAGTGATTCCCGTCAACAATTCTTCCCATCTGGCAAAGTCTCTTAACGGAAAGTATCTGTACTCCATTGCAGATGAAGGCGTGGCGGTTTTTGCCATTGAACCGGACGGAGACCTTACCTTTATTAATAAAGTAGATATTGACGGTATGAGAGGCTGTCATCTGTCCACGGATGAAGAAGGCAAGTACCTTTTTGTGGCCGGTTACCATGACGGAAAAGTGACTGTAGTGCATACGCACAGAGACGGACGTCTGGGCAGTGTGCTGGACGGTGTGTTTCACAAAGGTCTGGGCAGCGTGGGAGAGAGAAATTTCCGTCCCCATGTAAGCTGTGTGCGCCCGACACCGGATAATAAATATCTCTGTGCAGTGGACAACGGCATTGATCAGATGAAAATTTACAGAGTCAACAGACGTACCGGTCGTTTAGAGCTGGTGGACATTTTAAGATGCCAGAGAGAATCCGGTCCTAAGCTGATTAAGTTCAGCCCGGATGGAAGATTTGCTTATCTGAACTATGAATTGAACAATACCATTCAGGTATACCGCTACGATGGAAGCGGCAAAAATCCTGTCTTTGAACTGCTGCAGACGGAGAGCACTCTGGCTTCCCACGATGATGAAGCCCATGACGCTACTTCCGGTATGTGTCTGTCCGCAGACGGAAAATATATTTTCTGTTCCAATGCGGGAGAGGATACCGTGGCTATGTTTAAGAGAGAGGAAGAAACCGGTCTTCTGGAAAAGCAGTGTATTCTGCCAATCAGCGGCAATTATCCGAAGGATTTGGATGTGTTCCCGGATGGAAAACATCTGGCAGTGGTAAACCATGAATCCAATTCCATTACAACCTTTGCCATTGATTATGAAAAGAAACTGCTGATTATGAAAGGGAAACCTATGAAGGTGGAAACCCCTAACAGCATTATCTTTTCCAAGTGCGAAGCATAAGAACGGGGAAATTGAGTATTTTTTGAAAAAAGGAAGTGCAAAATTATGGAAAGCGGGCCTTGTCCTGGGAGAAAGAAAAATGAAAAAATAAAAAAAGAGAAATCCTGCTGACAGGCGCCGTCCCGGCTTCCTGCCAGTGCAGGAGGGTGAAGGGAGAAACCATGATTAGAATATTCAAAACAGTGGATGGAAAAATTCATCAGATGGACGAAGCCAGCGAAGGCTGCTGGCTTGCGCTGACGGATCCCACGGCAACGGAAATTTTCGAGGTTGCCAAAAGGTATCACATTGAGGTGGATGATTTGAGAGCACCTCTGGATGAAGAGGAACGTTCCCGTATCGAGGTGGAAGACGAGTACACCCTGATTATTGTGGACACTCCGATTCTGGAGGAAAGGGGAGAAAAGGACTGGTATGGAACCATTCCCCTGTCTATTATTGTGACAGATGAGATTATCATTACCGTCTGCCTGGAAGATACTTCGGTGCTGGGCCGGTTTATGGACGGTCGTGTGCGGAACTTCTATACTTATATGAAGACTCGCTTTATTCTTCAGATTCTGTACAAAAATGCCAGTATGTTTCTGCATTACCTGCGTATCATAGACAAAAAGAGTGAGGAAGTAGAGGAAAAGCTGCAGGAGTCTACCAAGAACAAAGAGCTGATAGAACTTCTGGAACTGGAAAAATCCCTGGTATACTTTACCACGTCTCTTCGTTCCAATGAAATGGTATTGGAAAAGCTTTTAAAAGTAGAGCGTATCAAGCAGTATCCCGATGATACGGATTTGCTGGAAGATGTCATTATCGAGAACAAACAGGCCATCGAGATGGCAAACGTGTACAGTGGAATTTTGAGCGGTATGACCGAGGCTTTTGCTTCTATTGTATCAAACAATCTGAATATTGTTATGAAATTTCTGGCAACTGTGACCATTGTCATGTCCATTCCTACCATGATATTCAGTGCTTACGGTATGAATGTAAATCTGAAGGGAATGCCTTTTGCCTCCCACCCGGAGGGCTTTGCCATTGTCATTGTCCTTTCTCTTCTTTTGAGTCTGGTAGTGGCGTTTATCTTCTCCAAGAAGAACTTATTTTAAGTCATGAAAGAATTGAGGAAATCGTATGAATTTTTTGAACAAAATGGAGCGTAAATTTGGACGCTATGCCATTCACAATCTGACGAAATATATGATAGGCTGTTATGCCATTGGATATATTTTGCTGTATGCGGGAAACCTTTTTGGGTTTTCCATTACCGGATATCTGACTTTAAGCCCTTATCATATCCTGCACGGGCAGATATGGAGAATTGTATCCTGGCTGTTGATTCCGCCCCCAACCAGCAACCTTGTTTTTGTGCTGATTATGCTGCTGTTTTATTATTCTCTGGGGGAAACGCTGGAGAGAACATGGGGCGCTTTCCGCTACAATGTTTATATTCTGGGCGGTGTGCTCTTTACGGTTATCGGTGCGTTTCTGCTGTATTTTATGATGGGAGCAAATCCGTTTTTGTCTATGGCGTACAGTATGGCGTTTTCCACGTATTACATCAACTTGTCCATTTTCCTGGCTTTTGCGGCCAATTACCCGGACATGCAGGTACTGTTTATGATGATTATTCCCATGAAGATGAAATGGCTGGCTGTGCTGGATATTGCGTATCTGCTGTATGATATGGTAAAAGGCGGCTGGGGAATCCGGACGGTAATTCTTGCATCCCTTTTGAATTTTATTATTTATTTTCTGTCAACCAGAAATTATCAGAGGATTTCACCAAAAGAAATCCACAGAAAACAACAGTTTCAAAGAGCTGTTCATCCGAAAATGGCGCCGGGTGTGACAAAACACAAATGTGCAGTCTGCGGAAGAACAGAAAAGGACGGAGACGATTTGGAATTTCGTTTCTGTTCCAAATGCAACGGCAACTATGAGTATTGTCAGGACCACCTGTTTACTCACAAACATATACAATAATCAGGAGGAAAATAATTATATGCGTAAAACCAAAATCGTCTGTACTATGGGACCGAACACAGATATTGAGAGCAACATGAGAGCTTTAGTAGCCAATGGAATGGATGTGGCTCGTTTTAATTTTTCACACGGAGATTATGAAGAACAGAAAAGCCGTATGAATCTGCTGAAAAAGGTGAGAGAAGAGCTGGAGAAGCCAGTGGCTATCCTTCTGGATACCAAAGGCCCGGAAATCCGTACAGGCGTACTGGAAGGCGGAAAGAAAGTGACACTGAAAGAAAATGAGGAGTTTGTTCTTTACACAGAGGAAATGACCGGGAATGAAAAGGGCTGCTTTATTACTTACGCAGGTCTGGCTGAGGATGTAGTGCCAGGCAACAGAATTCTTATTGATGATGGTCTGATTGAACTGGAAGTAAAAGAAGTGGCAGAGGGACGCATTGTCTGCCGCGTGGTAAACGGCGGTGAACTGGGCGAGAAAAAGGGCGTGAATGTGCCCAATGTCAACGTAAAGCTTCCGGCTATTACAGAAAAAGACAAAGCAGACATTCTTTTCGGTATTGAACAGGGGATTGATTTTATTGCAGCGTCCTTTATTCGAAATGCAGAGGGTGTGCTGGAAATTCGTAAGATTCTGGAAGAAAACAACGCAGAAGACATTGCGATTATTGCAAAAATTGAAAATGCGGAAGGTCTGGAAAACCTGGATGCCATCATTGAAGTGTCTGACGGAATTATGGTAGCCCGCGGTGACTTGGGCGTGGAGATTCCGGCACAGGAGGTTCCTCATATTCAGAAAATGATTATTCGTAAATGTAATGCGAATTATATTCCGGTTATTACAGCCACACAGATGTTGGATTCCATGATTCGCAATCCGCGTCCAACCAGAGCAGAGGTAACAGACGTGGCTAATGCCATCTATGACGGAACAGATGCTATTATGCTTTCCGGTGAGACAGCAGCGGGAAAATATCCGGTGGAAGCGCTGAAGATGATGAACGAAATCGCAGAGAACACAGAAAATTATGTGAAGTACGAAAAATATATTAAGCACAGAACAATGTACCAGAAAACAAAGGTTTCCTGTGCTATTGGTATTGCGTCCGTACGTACTGCCAGAAACATTGAGGCAGACTGCATTGTGACCCCAACCATGTCCGGAAAAACTGCCCGCATGGTTTCCAGCTTCCGTCCTACTATGCCGATTTATGCCATTACTCCAAATGAGAGAGTAGAGCGTAAAATGCGTCTGTACTGGGGCGTAAGACCGCTGAAAGGCTACAGAAGAGATACAACGGAAAATATTATTATCAATGCCATGGAAACATTGAAAGAGAACAAACTGGTGGCAAAAGGCCAGCTTGTGGTAGTTACAGCCGGAGACCCGGCGACCAACAGCAGCAAGGCAGAATCCAATGTAACCAATATGCTGCATGTAATGGAAGTAAAATAATGTTGTAAAAGAAAAATTTAAAATGCCCGAATGGCCTGAGAGGACAGGCTGTTCGGGCATTTTTTGCAGATATTTGCTATAGTCGTAGCCGTTCACTTAGGGGAATCCAGTTTTGCCAGATAACTGTCCGGTTCAGCGCAGGTCATGGCGCTGCTCATAATGCAAACCCCTTTAGCCCCGGTTTTCATCACTTCTTTTTTGTTTTCGGGAGTGATACCTCCAAGGGCATAGACGGGAATGGACACACTTTTGCAGACTTCTTCCAGAAAAGCAACTCCTCTTCCGGGAAGTCCCTTTTTGCATTCAGTGGCAAAAATATGTCCTGCAGTAATATAGGTACATCCCAGACGTTCTGCTAACAGAGCGTCCGTTACAGAATGGCAGGAGGCTCCCAGAATTGAAAAGGCTTTCCGCTCTTTTTCTGTCATCTGTTTTAGAAGGGACAGAGGAAGGTGCAGGGATTTTGCTTTCAAAGAAAGGGCCGCGTCTGTAAAGGTATGTAAAATACAGGAAGTGTCATAAGCAGCACAGATATCTATTGCCTGCCGGGCAAGAATTTCATACTGTGACTTTGATAAATCTTTTTCCCGAAGGATAATGCCCTGGGGTTTGGCCTTTGCCAGTTTTTTTATGCGGGAAAGAAAGTCTTCCCCACATAGCTTCCGGTTGGTGATACATAAAATATCAGACATAGAGGTAATCGTTTAAGACAGGCTGGAGACCTTCAGCCGCAATGTCTGCATAAACCCGGTCCAGACTGCGGCCATCGTTGATTTCAAACTGTTCGTCTCCCTGTTCCCCGTCCGTTTCCTTTCCGCTGTATTTACTTTCGTGGTCGCCGATTCCTGTAGAAACCCCTGCGGATACCTTGGTTGCTGCGATTTTTACAATGCCGTCCCGAAACTGGGCACTTTCTCTGGAAGATACTGTAATGCCCACAAAAGGAAGAAAAATCCGGTAAGCACAGAGAATCTGGCAAAGCTGGGTTTCATGCACGTCCAGAGGGTTGATTTTGTCGTTGTTGATAATGGGCCGCAGTCTGGGGCAGGAGAGGGACATTTCCGCATGGGGATATTTCCGCTGCAGATAGTAAACGTGCAGGGCGCTGGCCAGGGCGTCTTTCCGAAAGTCAGAAAGTCCTAAAAGTGCGGAAAAAGCAACGCCCCGCATACCACCTTTTAAGGCCCGTTCCTGTGCATCGAAGCGGTAAGGCCACACGCGTTTATGCCCCATGAGATGCAGGGTTTCGTATTTGTCGCTGTCATAGGTTTCCTGGAACACTGTGACATAGTCCGCGCCGCATTGGTGAAGATAGCGGTATTCGTCGGTGTTTACCGGATAAATTTCCAGCCCAACCATGCGGAAATACTTTCGCGCCAGTTTACAGGCTTCCCCGATATAAGAAATATCGCTTTTGGAGCGGCTTTCACCTGTGAGAATGAGGATTTCCTCCATGCCGCTGTCTGCGATGATTTTCATTTCTTTTTCAATCTGCTCCATAGTCAGCTTCATGCGGTGGATATGGTTATAGCAGTTAAAACCACAGTATACGCAGTAATTCTCGCAGTAATTGGCAATGTAAAGAGGGGTAAACAGATACACGGTATTGCCGAAATGGCGGCTGGTTTCCTGTCTCGCTCTCTGGGCCATTTCTTCCAGGAAAGGCTCGGCGGCGGGAGAGAGCAGAGCCTTGAAATCTTCCAGGGAACAGACCGGATGGGACAGGGCTGCCCGGACATCCTTGGCTGTGTAGTGGGTGTAATCATAGGAAGCCACCTGGCTCATGACTTTTTCGCATACATCAGACTGGATTTGCTCCATGCCGGGGAGATATTCCATGTGGCTTTTCCGAAAAGAAGGGTCTGTTTCCAGACGGTGTTTCTTTGCCAGCGCCTGTTCAGAGAGATACTGAGAGTCCACTAAAAATTCGTTTTCCATGACTGCCGCCTCCTAATCGTGAAGAAAACCGGTGAGCGGGTCAGATGCAGAAGCGCCTCTTGTAAGAACTCTGCCAAGTCCTGAAAGGTAGGCTTTTCGTCCGGCTTCAATGGCCTGGCGGAAAGCAGAAGCCATGAGAGGAAGGTCTCCGGCTGTGGCGAGAGCCGTGTTTGCCATAATGGCGGCAGCGCCCATTTCCATGGCTTCACAGGCCTGGGAAGGCCGTCCGATACCGGCGTCTACGATGACAGGCAAATCTATTTCCTGAATGAGAATTTCGATAAAATCCCTGGTGGCCAGTCCTTTGTTGGAACCAATGGGAGAAGCCAGAGGCATAATGGAGACAGCGCCGGCATTAGCCAGGTCCCTGGCGGTATTCAAGTCCGGGTACATGTAAGGCATGACAAGAAAGCCTTCTTTTGCCAGAATTTCCGTGGCTTTTATGGTTTCCTGGTTATCCGGCAGCAGATATTTGGAATCCCGCATAATTTCGATTTTTACAAAGTCTCCGCAGCCCAGTTCTCTTGCCAGACGGGCAATGCGCACTGCTTCTTCGGCATTTCTGGCGCCGCTGGTATTGGGAAGCAGGGTAACGTTTTCAGGAATATAATCCAGAATGTTTTCTTCTTCTTTGGTATTGGCCCGGCGGACAGCCAGAGTGATCAGTTCTGCACCCGCATCCTTTACGGCTGCTTCAATGAGCTTGAGGGAGTATTTCCCGGAGCCGAGAATAAAACGGGAATGAAATTCGCGTCCTCCGAGGATAAGCGTATCGTTGTTCATAAATGTACCTTCTTTCTGTATGTTTGGTGTTGTACCTTAGGGTTCGGTCTGTTCTGCCAGAATCCGCAGTACCATGTGCGCCTCATGGGCGGCGCAGCACATGACCCGGGAGGAGACAAGCCCCAGCCCGCTGCCTGTGTCGCTGCTTTCGTCTCCGCAGAGATAGAAACGGGAAGTAATCCGGCGGGTCCGGACGGAGTTGGCGCTGGAAATTCCGGCCATTCCGGAAGCTGCCACCAGAAATTTTTCCGGCATGGTTTCCAGTACGCGGTTGACCAGCATGGCCTTATTTTCCGCCCGGTCAAAGGCTTCACAGATTATCTGGGCGTTTTGCAGCAATTGTGGGGTATTTTCTTCGGTCATGGTCTCTGTATGCAGTTCTAAAGAAAGATAAGGCACAATTTCCCGGAGATTTTCCGCAAGGGCTTCTGTTTTGTACATGCCTATCTGATGGGCCTTGTACTGCTGGCGGTGGAGATTGGTGATATCCACCCGGTCAAAATCGATGAGAATCAGTCTGCCGATTCCGGCTCTTGCAAGACAGAGGGAAATGTTAGAGCCCAGTCCCCCCAGTCCGCATACGGCCACAGAAGCAGAAGCAAATTTTTGCTGCAAGGTTTGGCCGTGGCGTTCTTCCAGGGCCTTTATCCATTCTTCTTTTGTGGGTATCATCAGCCGCCTCCTACAAAGCTGACAATTTCCAGCACATCGCCGTCTGTCAGCGTGATTTCATTGTATTTTGCTTTGGGAACAATGTGGCCATTGCGTTCCACTGCAATGCGCAGGGGATTGTAATTGGACATTTCCAGATATTCGGACAGCGTTTTGCCGTCCATAGGCAGGGAAGTTCCGTTGATTATTACCATTTTTCACCTCCATCTGGGAGCCTGGCTTGTGGAGAATTGTATATCCGTTTTTAGGAAAACAAAAAGCGGAAAGCTACCAAGTTCGGTAACTTCCCGCTGCATATTTTCACATATGTGGTTCTCAGGCGTCCCTACGTTGGCATTATCCAAATCAGGTTATCGGTCGAAGGTCATACCTTCCTCTCAGCCTGTCATACAAGCTCCCGTCTGTTTTTATTTCGTTCATTATACAACAGGACTGGTAAAATTGCAAAGGTTTTCTGTGGATTTTTGACTGGAATACGTCAATACGTTAAAAAATAAAAAAAGACAGGGGAATGACTTGAAAAGCAAGACACATTTTCGTATAATGAGGTTCGTCAGATAAAAACAGAAAAGCAGAAATCCATTAAGGGAGAATATATATGGAAAAAAAGACATTTGTGACAAAGGAAAAGCTGGAAGAAATTGTAAAGGAATACCCGACCCCTTTTCATTTATATGATGAAAGAGGTATCCGGGAAAATGCGCAGGCCATGAAGGAGGCTTTTGCATGGAACAAAGGGTTTAAAGAATATTTTGCGGTAAAGGCAACACCAAATCCCTTCCTGATTGAGATTTTAAGAGAGTACGGCTTTGGCTGTGACTGTTCTTCTTATACAGAGCTGATGCTCTCCAAAGCCATGGGTTGTGTGGGAGAGGACATTATGTTTTCCTCTAATGACACTCCGGCGGAGGAATTTCAGTATGCCAACGAACTGGGCGCTACCATTAATTTAGATGACATTACCCACATTGCGTACCTGGAAGAAGCCATTGGTACACTGCCGAAGCGTATGAGCTGCCGCTATAATCCGGGCGGAGTTTTTGAGGTTTGCAACGGAATCATGGACAATCCGGGAGAGGCCAAGTACGGCATGACGGAAGCGCAGATTTTTGAGGCTTTCCGGATTCTGAAAAGCAAGGGAGTGGAAGAATTTGGTATTCATGCTTTCCTGGCCAGCAACACAGTGACAAATGAATACTATCCGATGTTGGCAAAGCGCCTCTTTGAACTGGCGGTGCGTCTGGAAAAAGAAACCGGGGCAAAGATCTGCTTCATTAATCTGTCCGGCGGTGTGGGCATTCCCTACAGACCGGAAGAAACACCTAACGATATCCGTGTGATTGGAGAAGGGGTGCGCAGAGTTTATGAAGAAGTGCTCACTCCGGCAGGCATGGGAGATGTGGCTATCTACACCGAGCTGGGGCGCTTTATGATGGGGCCTTACGGCTGTCTGGTGACAAAGGCCATTCACGAGAAACATACCCACAAGGAGTATATTGGAGTGGACGCCTGTGCGGTAAACCTTATGCGCCCGGCTATGTATGGGGCTTATCACCATATTACCGTTATGGGGAAAGAGCATGAGCCGTGTAATTACAAATACGATGTGACAGGTTCCCTGTGTGAAAACAATGATAAGTTTGCAGTGGACAGAATGCTTCCGAAAATTGACAAAGGAGATTTGCTGGTGATTCACGACACTGGTGCCCACGGCTTTGCCATGGGATATAATTACAATGGAAAGCTGAAATCTGCGGAAATTCTGCTGAAAACGGACGGAAGCACCCAGTTAATCCGCAGGGCAGAGACACCGAAGGATTATTTTGCAACCTTTGACTGCTTTGATTTTTATAAGAAGCTGGACTGCAATCAGTAGAATTGGATTAAATGAATTTAAAATTCAAAAAAATGCTTGCAATTTGGAAAGAGTTATGCTAAGATATCTATTGTTCCGTTAGGAAATGCCGGCGTGTCGGAATGGCAGACGAGGCAGACTCAAAATCTGTTGTGGGCAACCACGTATGGGTTCAAGTCCCATTGCCGGCAGTTTTATGAATGAAGGAAAATAGAAAGAGGCTGAAATCCGCTAAAATCAAGGGGTTCAGTCTCTTTCTGTTTTCTGCTATTTTTTCTGACAGATATTGACAAAAAAAACAGTGGGTGGTAGTATTTTGAAATCAAAGGTTGGCTTATGCAACTATCAAAGACCCTTGATTAGAAAATATGTAAAATGGAAAAGGAGTGGAAAAAATGAAGAAGCACAGGTTTTGGGCATGGGCGATGCTTTTCTGCCTTGGAATGACATTTTACACAGGTTACAAGCACAAATAAATACAGGAGGATTTGAAGATGATAAGTACAGAATTAATGAAGAAAGCGGCACTTTTTGCAGGCGGAGTTTTATTTGGAACAGCAGGAGTTAAGATTCTGGGAAGTAAGGACGCGAAAAAAGCTTATGTGCAGGCTACTGCAGCCGTATTAAGAGCAAAAGACTGTGTTATGGATGCGGTGACAACGGTACAGGAAAACGCAGAAGATGTTCTGGCGGAAGCAAATGAAATCAATGCACAGCGCTATGCAGAAGAAGCATGCGCCCAGGAAGACGGTGCGGAAGAAGCTGAAGAAGTAAAAGAAGAGGCTGAAAAAGAACAGGAAGATGCCAAATGCGAATAAAGATTCAGCATGAAATCAGAGGTCGTATTCGTTTTGCCACGCCGAAGAAGAGTCTGACCGTGGAAGAAGCGGATATGCTGCAGTACTATTTGGGCACACTTGAAAATGTGGTTTCTGCAAAGGTGTATGAAAGAACCGGCCATGCAGTGGTTTGCTACAGCGGCAGCAGGAAGGAAGTTATCAAAGGTCTGACAGCGTTTTCTTTTGAGAACCGGGAGCTTCAGGAACTGGTTCCGGAGAACACGGGACGGGAATTGATGAATGTTTATAAGGAAAAGCTTATTGCAAAGCTTGCCGTGCACTATCTCTGCAAGCTGTTTCTTCCGGCACCGCTGGCTGCTGCAAAGGCAGCGGTGCAGTCTCTGCATTTTATGAAAGAAGGCCTTCAATGTCTGAAACGGAGAAAGCTGGAAGTGCCGGTACTGGATGCCGCAGCCATCGGAGTTTCTCTGCTCAGAGGAGATATCAGTACAGCAGGTTCTGTTATGCTGCTTTTGAGTGTAGGAGAAATTCTGGAAGAGTGGACGCATAAAAAATCTGTGGCAGACCTTGCCAGAAGTATGTCTCTGCAGGTTGAAAAAGTATGGGTAAAACAGGGAGAGGCAGAAATCCTTATGGACGCAGGTGAGGTAAAAGAGCATGACGTTATCTGTGTGCATATGGGGAATATGATTCCGCTGGACGGAATTGTAGTAGGCGGAGAGGCTATGGTGAATCAGGCGTCCCTTACAGGAGAAGGTATTCCAGTGAAAAAGGAAGAAGGCGCTTATGTTTATGCCGGAACCGCAGTGGAAGAAGGTGAACTGCTGATTCAGGTGAAAGCGTCTGCCGGCAGTACCCGGTATGAAAAGATTGTTTCCATGATTGAAGAATCAGAAAAACTGAAATCTTCCTTGGAGGGAAAAGCAGCTCATGTGGCAGACAGACTGGTGCCGCTGAGTTTTCTGGGAACGATGGCAACTTATGCCCTTACCCGGAATGTAACCAAGGCTCTGTCTATTCTGATGGTGGATTTTTCCTGTGCATTAAAGCTCTCTATGCCTATTGCAGTTCTGTCTGCCATGAGAGAATGTCAGGATTACCAGATTACTGTGAAGGGAGGAAAATTCCTGGAGGCGGTAGCGGAAGCGGAAACAGTAGTTTTCGATAAAACAGGAACTTTTACCAAGGCAGAACCTACGGTTGCAGAGGTGATTCCTTTCGGAGGAAGAAGCCGGGATGAAATGCTTCGTCTGGCAGCCTGCCTGGAAGAACATTTCCCTCATTCCATTGCCAATGCAGTAGTAGCTCAGGCCCAGAAGGAGGGCCTTGCTCATGAAGAAATGCACACAAAGGTGGACTATGTAGTGGCCCACGGCATTTCCTCGAAGGTGAACGAGCAGCAGGTTTTAATCGGAAGCCATCATTTTATCTTTGAAGATGAAAAATGCAGAATCCCCGAAGGGGAAGAGGAAAATTTCCGGAACCTTCCTATAGGATATTCTCTTTTGTATCTGGCAATTTCCGGTGAACTGGCGGCAGTGCTGTGCATTGAAGATCCGTTAAGGGAAGAGGCCAGAGAGATTGTAGCAGCTTTAAAGGAAACGGGAATCCGAAAAGTCGTAATGATGACCGGAGACAGCGCGGGCACGGCTGCGGCCATTGCCAAAAAGACAGGTGTGGATGCCTTCTATGCAGAGGTTCTGCCGGAAGATAAGGCTTCTTTTGTAGAGCAGGAAAAAGCAGAGGGACGCAAGGTGATTATGGTAGGAGACGGTATCAACGATTCTCCGGCCCTGTCGGCAGCCAACGCAGGGATTGCCGTCAGCGGAGGCGCACAGCTTGCCAGAGAAATTGCAGATATTACAATTTCAGGAGAAGATTTGTACCAGCTGGTAACGCTGAAAAGAATCAGCAACGGTCTGATGAAACGGATTCATAGAAATTACCGTTTTGTTATCGGATTTAATATGGGGCTGATTGCCCTGGGACTTGGCGGAGTTCTTGCACCAGGGACTTCTGCGCTTTTGCACAATCTTTCTACCTTGGGGATTTCTCTGGAAAGTATGACAAATACGTTAGATAAGAAAAGAGAATAGTTTTTATAGACAAAGCGGCGCCAGATATGAGGTCTGGTGTCGTTTTGTTAAATTTATTTAACTTTTGTAATGCCCGGATTCGTGATAAAATAGAAATATGTGAACAGAAAGAAGGGAAAATATGACAGCAAAGTGTAAGGTTGGACTGGTTTTAGAAGGCGGCGGTATGCGAGGCGCATTTACAGCTGGAGTTTTGGATTATTTTCTGGATAAAAACCTGTCTTTTCATACTTGTATCGGGGTGTCTGCAGGAGCCTGCCACGCCTGCAGCTTCCTGTCAAAGCAGAGGCGGCGGGGATTTGAAACCAATACGGATTATTTGGAGGATGAGACTTACTGCAGTTTCAAAAATCTTATGAAAACAGGAGATTTGTTTGGTGTGGATATGTGTTACCGGAAAATTCCGGAAGAATTGAATCCCTATGATTATCAGGCATTTTCCGAAAATCCTACAGAATTTTACGTCGTAGTAACCAACTGCAAAACAGGAGAAGCAGAGTATAAGAAAATTACGGATATGCACAGAGGAATTCATTATGTGCGGGCTTCCAGCTCCCTGCCCCTGCTTTCACGGACGGTCTGGATTAAAAATACGCCGTATCTGGACGGGGGAATTGCAGATTCTATTCCTGTAAAACAATCAGAGAAGCTGGGAAACCATAAGCAGGTAGTGGTGCTGACCCGACAGAGAGGATACCGTAAAGAACCCAATAAAGCCATGCCCGCAGCCTATCTGCGGTATCAAAGAGAGTTTCCCAAGCTGGTGGCGCGTATGAAAAACAGGCATCTGGACTACAATGCAGCCCTTGATTATCTGTATGAGGAAGAAAAGAAGGGAAATGTTTTCCTTATTTGTCCGGAAAAACCTGTGGAAATCGGCAGAATTGAAAAAAATCGGGAAAAATTGGAGCGTCTGTACGAAGAAGGCTACATTGCAGCAGAAAAAATGGGCAGCGCATTGCTTGACTTTATGAAATAACGGCAGAGGAAAGGAGAAATTTATGGGAGTGACAACATTTGCAGCAATAGATGTAGGTTCCTACAATGTCTGTATGGATATTTACGAAATATCCCCAAGAAACGGAATACGGTGTATTAATGAAGTGAGAAGCCGCCTGGAAATCGGCCGGGAAACTTATGGGGAAGGAAAAATCACCTTTGCAACAGCGAAAGAACTGTGCCGCATTCTGAAAGATTTTACAGAAATTATGAAGGAATATCAGGCAGAGGCGTACCGGGCCTGTGCTACCAGCACGCTCCAGGAAGCGAAAAATGTCTGGATTGTGATGGAGCAGGTATATCAGAAAACGGGTATACGGGTGGAAATACTCAGTAATTCAGAGCAGCGCTTTTACGGCTACAAGTCTGTGGCAGCCAAAGAGGCGTCTTTTGCGAAGATGATTCAGAAAGGAACCGCTGTCATGGAAGTGGGCGGAGGAAATGTACAGATTTCTCTTTTTGACAAAGATATGCTGGTCACCACCCAGAATTTTAAGATGGGAAGTTTAAGAATTAAAGAACTTTTGCTGCCGTTGGAAAAAGAAGCTGCTCATTATGAACGTTTGGTGGAAGAACTGGTACATAACCAGATTCTGGGGTTTAAAAAACTGCATTTAAAGGACCGCAGGGCAGACCATATTATTCTTATGGGCAATACGTTTATGGAACGTCTTTTTGAAAGAAAGACCACCATGACAGAAAGCAGAACCATCAGTTATGAAACTTTTATGGAGGAATATGCATGGGTTATGGCACATTCCGCAGAAGAGGTTTCCGTGAAGCTGGGGGTTTCTCTGGAATATGCAGAGATTATGGTGCCGGCCATGATTATTTACCGCGTATTTATCGAAGAACTGGGTGGACAGACCATGTGGCTGCCGGGAACACATTTGAATGACGGTGTGGCTTATGATTACGCAGAGCGGCATAAGCTGATTAAGAGTAAGCACAATTTTGAAAATGATATTCTGGTGTCTGCCAAAAACATTGCGAAGCGGTATATGAGCGGAAAGAACCACACGCAGGCGGTAGCCAAGAATGCCCTGGCGATTTTCGACAGTATGAAAAAAGTGCACGGTATGGGAGCCAGAGAGCGGCTTTTGCTGCAGATAGCCATTTTACTTCATGACTGCGGCAATTATATCAGTCTGAGCAATGCGTCGGAATGTGCCTATGAAATCATCATGTCCACGGAAATTATCGGATTGTCCCACAGGGAACGGGAAATGATTGCCAATGTGGTGAAATTTATTAAAAAGCCGTTTCAGTATTATGGAAGCGCAGATTCTAAGTCGGAAATTGACCGGAGGAGCTATATGACAGCCGCAAAACTGACCGCGATTATCCGGGTGGCTAATGTGCTGGACAGAAGTCACAGGCAGAAAATTGAGGAAATTAAGGCAGCGGTAAAAGACCAGGAGCTGCTGCTTACGGTGACGGCCAGAGAAGATCTTGCTCTGGAGAAAGGGCTTTTGCCGGAACAGGCGGACTTTTTTGAAGAGATTTTCAGTATCCGTCCTGTGCTGAAAGTCAGAAAACGGAAATAAGGAGGAGTAAGAGTATGGATTTTAAGGCATATACAAAACCGGAATATTACCGCAACAGAGAACTGAGTTGGCTGGGCTTTAATGAGAGAGTACTTTCAGAAGCAAGAGATAAGAGCCTGCCTTTATTTGAGCGCCTGAAATTTTTGAGCATTACAGCTTCTAATCTGGATGAATTTTTTATGATTCGCGTGGCTTCCTTAAAAGACATGGTTCATGCAAAATATACAAAGCCGGATATTGCAGGGCTGTCTCCAAAGGAGCAGTTGGCAGAGCTGGCGCCTGTGCTTCGGGAGTTTATCCAAATGCAGTACAGCACCTACAACCGCTCTCTGTTGCCGGGACTGAAAAAAGCAGGGCTTGTAGTGGTGGAAAAACACGAAAGTTTAAATAAAGAGCAGAAGGAATTTGTGGATAGATATTTTGACGAAACCATTTATCCGGTGCTTACGCCTATGGCTATGGACAGCGCCAGACCCTTCCCTCTTATCCGCAATAAAACCTTAAATATCGGCGCTTTGATTGCAAAGAAAAATAAAAAGAACAAAGAAGAGTTGGAATTTGCCACGGTGCAGGTTCCCTCTGTGCTGCCGAGAATTGTGGAAATTCCCTGTGAGAAAGAAGGAAAAAAAGCGGTGGTCCTTCTGGAGGAGGTCATTGAGAGGAACATCGGCAAGTTGTTTTTAAGCAATCAGGTGGTATGTGCCTGCCCGTACCGGATTATCCGGAATGCAGATTTGACCATAGATGAAGATGAGGCGGCAGACCTTTTGAATGAAATTCAGAAACAGCTGAAAAAGAGACAGTGGGGCGAGGTTATCCGTCTTGATGTCAATGAAAAAATGGATGCCCGTCTGCTCAACATCCTGAAAACGGAATTTAAGATGAAAGAGGAAGATGTATTTGCAGTCAATGGGCCTCTGGATTTGACTTTTCTTATGAAAATGTATGGTCTGGAGGGGTTTGAGGATTTGAAAATCACCCAGCATGTACCGGCTCCGGTTCCTCAGATGATGACAGAGGAGGATATTTTTACGCAGATAAGGAGACAGGATATTCTTTTGCATCATCCGTTTATGACCTTTGCCCCTGTAGTGGATTTTGTGCGTCAGGCTTCTAAAGACCCTCAGGTGCTTGCCATTAAGCAGACGCTGTATCGTGTCAGCGGCAATTCACCGATTATTGCAGCCCTGGCCCAGGCGGCGGAAAACGGCAAACAGGTGACTGTATTGGTAGAATTAAAAGCCCGGTTTGATGAGGAAAACAACATTGTGTGGGCAAAGAAACTGGAAAAGGCGGGATGCCATGTTATCTATGGGCTTCTGGGGTTGAAAACCCACAGTAAAATTACCCTGGTGGTGCGAAAGGAAGAAGAGGGAATCCGCAGATACGTTCATCTGGGTACGGGAAATTACAACGATTCCACGGCAAAGCTGTATACAGACTGCGGTCTTCTTACCTGCTCAGAAAAAATCGGTGAAGACGCTACGGCTGTCTTTAATATGCTTTCCGGTTATTCAGAGCCGAAAAGCTGGAATAAACTGGTAGTAGCACCTATCTGGATGCGGGACCGTTTCCTGCATCTCATTGAGATGGAACAAAAAGAAGCGCTGAAAGGACGGGAAGCCAGGATTGTGGCTAAGATGAATTCTCTTTGCGACAGAGATATTATTGCAGCTCTGTATGCTGCCAGCGCGGCAGGTGTGAAGATTGACTTGATTGTCCGTGGAATCTGCTGTTTGAAGACCGGAATTCCGGGTATCAGTGAAAACATTACTGTGCGCTCCATTGTGGGAAATTATCTGGAGCACAGCCGGATTTTCTATTTCTGCAGTGGAGGCAAGGAACAAATTTTTATGGGAAGTGCGGACTGGATGCCAAGAAATCTGGATAAGAGAGTGGAAATTGTGTTCCCGGTGGAAGATAAGGATATTAAAGAAGAGGTTAAGCACATCCTCCATATGCAGCTGACGGATAACGTAAAGGCTCATGTACTGCAGCCGGACGGAAGTTATGAAAAGATTGACAAAAGAGGAAAACAACTGGTGAATTCTCAGGAATATTTCTGCCAGGAGGCGGACGAGAGGGCCAGAATTCCGAGGCAGGCAGGAGATGAGCGGGTATTTATACCGGCAGAGGCTCCGGAAGAGGAGTAAGAGAAAAGGTATGGGCATGAAAACTTTCTGGAGTTTTTTCATGCCCATACCTTTTGGTGAAAATCAGGAAGAACGTTTTGGTCTTTAAGAACGCAGTTCCTCCAGTACAGAGTAGGGGATTTGCAGATTTCCCTGTCCGCAGCCCAGGTCAATGTGAGGTTTGTTGGCACCGTGAAAATCACTGCCCCCGGAACATTTGAGTCCATAGCGTTTGGCAAGTTTTGTCATACGTATCTGGTCAGCGGGGGTGTAGGTGGAATATACGGTTTCCATGCCGTCCAGTCCTGCTTTTTTCAGTATGTCCAGAAAGCTTTCCAGACGTTCTTTGGAAAGGCGGCACAAAAGCGGATGGGCGAAAATAGCTTTTCCTCCGCCCTGGTGAATCAGTTCAATGGCCTGAGCGGGAGTGACTTTCTCTCTGGGAACGTAGCATCTGGCATGGTCGCCCAGATAACGGTCAAAGGCTTCTTTTATGGAGCCCACATAGTGATGTTCCAGCAGAAATCTGGCAAAATGGGCTCTTGTCCAGACGCTGTCCGGAAAACTTTTTTCCATTTCCTTTCGGGTAATGTCTATGTTTTCTTTTTGCAGAAGGGCCAGGACTTTGTCGTTTCGCAGTTCTCTGGAAGCTTTGAATTCCCGGAGGGTTTTCTGGAACGCCTCCTTGCTCCAGTCAATGTCCAGTCCTACAATGTGTACGTCCCGGTTTTGCCAGGTGGTAGACAGTTCAATGCCCGGCACTACTTCAAGTCCGGTGTTTTGGGCTGCCTTTTGTGCTGCCGAAATACCGTCTGTGGTGTCGTGGTCCGTAAGCGCAAAAGCTGACAGTCCTTTTTGCAGAGCATAAGAAACCAGTTCTTCGGGGGTAAAGGTGCCGTCAGAAATTGTGGAATGTACATGCAAATCAACGAATTTTTCCATAAGAACCTCCTGTGTACCGGGAATATTTTTGATAATAACAAAAATGGGAAATACTCAGCTGAGTATTTCCCAAAAGCAGTTCGTACGGGAATCGAACCCGTGTTTCCGCCGTGAGAGGGCGGCGTCTTAACCGCTTGACCAACGAACCGTACTTGCACATAATACAGGATAATAAGAAGAATGTCAAGGGGTTTTTTGAAAAAAATAGAAAAATGTAAAAATGAGTAAAAAAGCATCTTGACAGACAGAACAAATGTTCGCTATAATGAGAGAACAAAGAAAAAAGATTTGAAAATATGGGTGAAATGAGATATGATACAGAAGTCTTTACAGATATTTACAGATTTCAGGCAGGGGTTTTTTGTCTGAAAATCAAGGAAAGGTGACAACAATATGGAATGGGAGTTTGCGATTCTGGATATGCTGCAAGAGATGCATCATCCGGTACTTACGAAAATTATGGCATTTGTTACCATGCTGGGAGAGGCAGGATGGTTCTGGATATTGCTGGGGGTGATACTGCTGTGCACCAAAAGATTCCGCAAGTGCGGGGTGGCGGTTCTTCTGGCCCTGGTGCTGGATTTTCTTCTGGCAAATGTAATTTTAAAACCACTGGTGGCCCGTCCCCGTCCCTGCTGGATAAATGATACAGTAGAACTTCTGGTGCGGGTTCCGAAGGATTATTCCTTCCCCTCCGGACATACCATGGCTTCTTTTGCGGCGGCAGGGGCTTTGCTTCTCACAGAGAAAAAATTGGGAATTTGTAGTCTGGTACTGGCTTTCCTTATGGGAATTTCCAGATTGTATTTTTACGTACATTTTCCCACAGATGTTTTGGCCGGTATGGTACTTGGCCTGCTCTGCGGATTTGCAGGGGTATTTTTGATGAAAAAGCTGATGAAGAAAGGTTAATGAAAATGGCAAAAAAGAATACTTATGATGCCAGCAGTATTACGGTGCTGGAAGGACTGGAAGCAGTGCGGAAGCGTCCGGGAATGTATATCGGAAGCGTTTCCCGCAAAGGTCTGAATCATTTGATTTATGAAATTGTAGATAATGCAGTGGACGAACACCTGGCAGGTTTTTGTAAGAATATCCGGGTGACTTTGGAGGCAGACGGCTCTGCTACCGTAGAGGATGACGGAAGGGGAATTCCCGTGGGGATGCACGAAAAGGGAATGTCTGCGGAGCGTCTGGTTTTCACTACCCTGCATGCAGGAGGAAAGTTCGATGATTCTGTATACAAGACAAGCGGCGGACTGCATGGTGTGGGTTCGTCTGTTGTCAATGCCCTGTCTGCTTATCTGGATATTAAAATCAGTACAGGAGGGTATGTGCACCACGACCACTATGAGAGAGGTGTGCCTACCATAGAGCTGGAGGACGGGCTGCTTCCTAAGCTGGGGCGGACAAAAGCCACAGGAACTCTGGTGAATTTTCTGCCGGACGCAGAGATTTTTGAGAAAACCAGATTTTCTTCTACGGAAGTGAAAAGCAGGTTACATGAGACCGCATATTTGAATCCGGAGCTGACAATTGTATTTGAGGATAAAAGGGCAGAAAATCCGGAAAGGATTGTGTATCATGAGCCGGACGGCATTGTAGGCTTTATCAAAGATATGAATAAGAAGAGCGAAGTGGTGCACGAACCTGTTTATTTTAAAGGGGAATGTGACGGAATCACCGTGGAAGCGGCTTTTCAGTATGTCAACGAGTTTCGGGAAAATGTCCTGGGATTTTGCAATAATATTTATAACTCAGAGGGCGGCACGCATCTGACCGGATTTAAGACTACGTTTACTTCTGTGATGAACACATATGCCAGAGAACTGGGGATTTTGAAGGAAAAGGATGCCAATTTTACCGGGGCAGATGTGCGAAACGGGATGACAGCTGTGGTTTCTATTAAACATCCGGCGCCTCGTTTTGAAGGACAGACCAAGACAAAGCTGGACAACCAGGATGCATCTAAGGCTGCGGGCAAGGTAACGGGGGAAGAGATTGTCCTGTATTTTGACCGGAATCTGGATGTGCTGAAAAGCGTGCTGGCCTGTGCGGAAAAATCTGCAAAAATCAGAAAAACAGAAGAAAAAGCAAAGACGAATCTTCTGACAAAGCAGAAATA
The DNA here is from genome assembly GCF_038739805.1 of Blautia acetica. Classification (NCBI taxonomy): domain Bacteria; kingdom Bacillati; phylum Bacillota; class Clostridia; order Lachnospirales; family Lachnospiraceae; genus Blautia; species Blautia acetica. The sequence continues at coordinate 123,095 of NZ_JBBEWO010000001.1, forward strand.
TTCCTTTGATTCCAATGGAAAACTGTCTAACTGTGAAAAGAGAGACCCTTCGCTTTGCGAAATCTTTATTGTGGAGGGAGATTCTGCTGGGGGCAGCGCTAAGACGGCAAGAGACAGAAGCTTTCAGGCGATTCTGCCTATCAGGGGAAAGATTTTGAATGTAGAAAAGGCAACTATTGATAAAGTGCTTGCCAACGCGGAAATTAAGACTATGATAAATGCCTTTGGCTGCGGTTTTTCGGAAGGATACGGAAATGATTTCGATATTACGAAGCTGCGTTACAATAAGATTATTATTATGGCCGATGCCGATGTGGACGGAGCCCATATTTCCACCTTGCTGCTTACGCTGTTTTACCGCTTTATGCCGGAACTAATTTACGAGGGACATGTATATATTGCTATGCCGCCTCTGTATAAAGCCATGCCGTCTAAGGGAAAAGAAGAATACCTCTATGACGACAAAGCGCTGGAACATTACAGAAAGAGGCATAAAGGGCCGTTTACTCTCCAGAGATACAAAGGTCTGGGAGAAATGGACGCCCAGCAGCTCTGGGAAACTACGTTAAACCCGGAGACCCGTATGCTGCGTCTGGTGGAAATCGAAGACGCGAGAATGGCCTCTGAGGTGACGGAAGTGCTGATGGGAACCGAAGTGCCTCCCAGAAAGGCGTTTATTTATGAACATGCCCGTGACGCGGAATTAGATATATAGGAGAAGCAGTATGGCTGAAAATCAGGATAATATTATCAGAACCGAGTATTCGGAAATCATGCAGAAGTCGTATATTGACTATGCTATGAGTGTTATCATCGCCCGTGCCCTGCCGGATGTACGGGACGGGTTAAAACCGGTACAGAGAAGGACTCTGTACGATATGTATGAACTGGGAATCCGTTATGACAGGCCTTACCGGAAGTGTGCCCGTATTGTAGGAGACACTATGGGTAAATATCACCCCCATGGGGACAGTTCTATTTATGAAGCCCTGGTGGTTATGGCTCAGGATTTTAAAAAAGGACAGCCTCTGGTGGATGGACATGGAAATTTTGGGTCTATTGAAGGGGATGGTGCGGCGGCCATGCGATATACGGAAGCAAGGCTGCAGAAAATTACCCAGGAAGTCTATCTGGGGGATTTGGATAAAAATGTAGTAGATTTTGTGTCTAACTTTGACGAGACAGAGAAAGAGCCGGAGGTACTTCCGGTGCGTGTGCCAAACCTTCTGGTAAACGGTGCGGACGGCATTGCGGTAGGTATGGCAACCAGTATTCCGCCTCACAATCTGGGAGAGGTACTGGACGGCGTTATTGCCTATATGAAGAACAATGAGATTACGACCCGGGAACTGATGAATTATGTAAAGGGACCGGATTTTCCCACCGGCGGCATTGTGGTCAATAAGGATGAATTGCTTTCTATTTATGAGAGCGGAACCGGAAAGATAAAAGTCAGAGGAAAGGTGGAAATCGAAAAGGGAAAGAATGGGAAAAACCTGTTGGTGATTACGGAAATTCCCTATCCTATGATAGGCGCCAACATTGGTAAATTTTTAAATGATGTGGCAGCGCTCAGTGAGACAAAGAAGACCACGGATATTGCCGATATTTCCAATCAGTCCTCCAAAGAGGGAATCCGTATTGTGCTGGAATTGAAAAAGGGCGCGGATATTGAAAATCTCACCAATATGCTTTATAAAAAGACCAGGCTGGAAGATACCTTTGGGGTAAATATGCTGGCCGTGGCGCAGGGAAGACCGGAAACACTGGGATTAAAGCAGATTATTGAGCATCATGTGGATTTCCAGTTTGAGGTGACGACCAGAAAATATAACAATCTTCTGAAAAAAGAAAGGGAAAACCAGGAGATTCAGGAAGGACTCATACAGGCCTGCGATGTCATTGATTTGATTATTGAAATTTTAAGAGGCAGCAAGAGCAGAGAGCAGGTAAAAAACTGCCTTATCAGCGGCATTACGGAAGGTATTCGCTTTAAGACAAAGACCAGTGAGCGCCAGGCGAAAAAACTGCGCTTTACGGAACGCCAGGCAGGGGCGATTCTGGATATGCGCCTTTATAAACTCATTGGACTGGAAATGGAGACTCTGGTGGCAGAACATGCAGAAACCCTGAAAAAAATTGCCCGGTACGAAGATATTTTAAACCACTATGATTCCATGGCAGAAGTGATTATAAAAGAACTGCAGCAGATAAAAAAGGAATACGGCAGGCCCAGAAGAACATCTGTGGAAAATGCAGCAGAAGCTGTTTATGAAGAGAAGAAAATCGAAGAGATGGAAGTTGTGTTCCTTATGGACCGTTTTGGTTATGTGCGTACTATGGACAAGGGGATTTATGAGCGCAATAAGGAAACAGCAGACAGTGAGCATAAATATGTATTTTCCTGTATGAATACAGACAAGATTTGTCTCTTTACGGACTCCGGGCGTATGCATTTGGTAAAGGTGCTGGATTTGCCCTATGGAAAGCTGCGGGATAAGGGGACTCCGGTAGATAATGTGAGCAATTATGACAGCAGTACGGAGCAGATTGTATTTGTAGGAGCCCAGTCAGCGCTAAAAGAGGCAAAGATTTGTTTTATGACAGCGCAGGGGATGATAAAACTGGTAGACGGAACTGAGTTTGATGTAACCAAGAGAACCATTGCCGCTACGAAGCTGGGGGAAGGGGATAAAGTAATTCTGGTGCAGAATGCCGGACCTATGGAGTATGTGGTACTGCAGACAAAGAATGGATATTTCCTGAAATTTTTAAAAGAGGAAATTCCGGAGAAAAAGAGAAATGCTCTGGGGGTCAGAGCCATCCGTATGGATGAGAAAGATGAAGTGGAACATGCCTATATGCTGGAAAGCAGAACAGACTATGAGGTTGTGTACAAAGAAAAAACCATGGTACTGAACAAATTGAAGCTGGCAAAAAGAGACACAAAGGGAACCAAGGTGCGTGTCTGATTCTGCATCCGGGAAAAGAAGAGGTGCGATTTGAAAAGAAAAGGGAACAGATGGGGAATACTGTTTGCGGCGGTTCTGCTGGCACAAAGCATGGCAGGCTGCAGTGCCGGAGCGTGGAAGGAAGCTTTTTCAAAGGAAAAGGAAACAGAGATTACCATAGGACAGCTTTTGAATGAAGACCTTCCGGAAAAGGAACTGGAGGAGTCCCAGACTGCCTTATACTATGGATATCAGTCGCTGCTGGAGGAAGAGCAGAAGATTTACCGTCAGTTTATCAAAGGGCTGGAGGAATTTCAGGAGGAAATTTCCCTGTCGCCGGTTTCTGAGGAACGGCTGTCTGTGATTGTTAATATGGCGATGATTGACCACCCGGAATATTTCTGGACAGACGGAGCTTTTCAGTACTGGGAAGAAGAATGGAGCGACGGTTCTTCCGCGGGCATGAAAATTGTGCCCACTTATCTGGTAAGTAAAAAAGAAGCCCAGGATTTGAAGCGGCAGATAGAGGAAAAGGCGGAAGAATGGCTGGAAACCATTCCCCGGGAAACAGATACTTACGGGAAAATCAAGGCGGTCTATGAGCTTTTGATTCGAAATGTCAGTTATGATGAAAACAGTCCGGACAATCAGAATATCCGCAGTGTGTTTCTGGGCGGAAAAACAGTCTGTATGGGTTATTCCAAAGCGACGCAGTATCTCCTGAATAAAATGGGCATTTTCTGCACGCTGGTTGTGGGAGAGATAGCCGATGAAGAAAATTCCAGTCATGCATGGAATCTGGTGAAAATAGGAGAAAAGTATTACTATGTGGATACGACCTGGGGAAATCCTAACTATGAGGATGAAAGCCAGGCAGAAGTGGAGATTTATTACAGCTATCTGTGCTGCACAGGGGAATTTCTGGGAGAAACTCATATTCCTAACGATGATATTCCGCTTCCTGTATGCGAGGATGACAGCTATAATTATTACAAAAATGCGGGCTGCTGGTATGACAGCTATGATTACAACCAGATTTATAATGTCCTGTTAAGGGATATGAATGCAGGAGCCCGGAAGACGGAGCTGTATTTCGGCAGTCAGGAAGCCTATGACCAGGCAGCGGAAGCTCTGGTAAATGGAAGTCTGGTTCAGGATGCGGCACAGAATGCCTCTGTACTCCGGCCGGGAGAGGGAATTTCCTGGGACATCTATTCCGGGGGCTCGGACAGGCTGTTGGTACTGGTCTGGAGTATGCCTGCCAAAAAAGAACTTGCAAGTTCCGGTAAATAGTGTTATCCTATTAGAGAACTAGATAATAACGATAGCATAAGAGTGGGCCAAAGGGTCCACTCTTATCATTTGTGCAAAGGATGTAAGTGTGAATGACAAGCCGAAGGAAGGTGAAAACGTGAGTAAGAAAGAAATATATGAACAGAAAGCAGAAGCGCTCATTGAGCCCATTGTGGCTGCTCATGGTTTTGAACTGGTAGACGTGGAATATGTAAAGGAAGGCAGCAGCTTTTATCTGCGGGCATACATTGATAAACCCCAGGGAATTACAGTGGAAGACTGTGAGGTGGTCAGCCGGGCCTTTTCCGAGAAACTGGATGAAGAAGACTTTATTGAGGATACTTATATTATGGAAGTCAGTTCTCCGGGGCTTGGAAGACCTTTGAAAAAAGAGAAGGATTACAAACGAAGCATGGGAAAGGAACTGGAAATCAGAACCTACCGCGCAGTGAACAGGGAAAAGGAATTTTATGGAATCTTGACGGCATATGATGAAAACAGTGTAACCATTGATTGTGAGGGAGAAGAAAAAACCTTCCAGAAATCAGACATTGCACTGATACGTCTTGCTTTTGATTTTTAAAACCATAGAACCATAGAGAGTTTAGGAGGAAATAAAAAAATGAACACAGAGTTATTAGAAGCGCTGAATATTCTGGAAAAAGAAAAATCCATCAGCAAAGACACATTATTGGAGGCGATTGAGCAGTCTTTGCTTCAGGCGTGCAAAAATCATTTTGGAAAGGCAGACAACATCAAGGTCAATATTAACCATGAGACCTGTGATTTCAGTGTGTTTGCTGAAAAAACCGTAGTAGAAGAAGTTATGGACCCTGTGACAGAAATCAGTCTGGCAGATGCAAAGATGATGAATTCCCAGTATGCTCTGGGAGATGTGGTGAATGTGGAAGTAAAATCAAAGGAATTCGGACGTATTGCCACACAGAATGCCAAGAACGTGATTCTGCAGAAAATCCGCGAAGAAGAAAGAAAAGTAATCTTTAACCAGTATTACGGAAAAGAACGTGATATTGTCACTGGTATTGTACAGAGAAGCATGGGAAGAAACTACAGCATTAATCTTGGCAAGGCCGATGCGGTTCTGACAGAAAACGAGCAGGTGAAGACAGAAGTATTCCAGCCTACAGAGAGAATCAAACTGTATATTCTGGAAGTCAAGGACACACCAAAGGGACCGAAGATTCTGGTTTCCAGAACCCATCCGGAACTGGTAAAACGTCTCTTTGAAGCAGAGGTTACGGAAGTGAAGGACGGAACGGTTGAAATTAAGAGCATTGCCAGAGAAGCCGGTTCCCGTACCAAAATCGCCGTATGGAGCAATGACCCGGATGTAGACCCGGTTGGTGCATGCGTTGGTATGAACGGCGCCAGAGTCAATTCTATTGTAGAGGAATTAAGAGGCGAAAAAATTGATATTATCAACTGGAGTGACAACCCCGCTCTGTTGATTGAAAATGCGTTGAGCCCGGCAAAGGTTATCTCTGTTATGGCAGACCCGGAAGAGAAAACAGCTATGGTTATCGTACCGGATTTTCAGCTATCCCTGGCTATTGGCAAAGAAGGACAGAATGCCAGACTGGCAGCCAGACTGACAGGCTTCAAGATTGATATTAAGAGTGAAACACAGGCCAGAGAAGCCGGCGACTTCCAGTATTACGAAAACGGGGAAGAATCTCAGGAGTATGCAGAGGAAGAACCGGCACAGAATTATACAGAAGAGGACTATGCAGAGGAGTCAGAGGACGCTGCAGAAGCATACGCAGATCTGGAAGAAGAAATGGAAGAGTAAGGTGGCGCTATGAGTACAGTACGGAAAATTCCTATGCGCAAATGCGTGGGCTGTGGGGAAATGAAGAGTAAAAAAGAAATGCTCCGTGTTTTAAAGACAACGGAGGATGAAATTATTCTGGACGCTACAGGACGTAAAAACGGAAGAGGAGCGTATTTGTGTTTTGACAAAGGATGTCTGGAGAAAGCCATAAAAAATAAAGGGCTGGAGCGGTCTTTAAAAACAGCCATACCAAAAGAAGTGTATGAAAGCCTGACAAAGGAGTTTGAAAAGCTTGAACAGTTATAGAGAGCTGTCCCTTCTGGGACTTGCGGCAAAGGCCGGAAAGATTGTCAGCGGAGAGTTTGCCACAGAAAATGCAGTAAAGTCAGGAAAGGCTTTTCTGGTGCTTGTGGCAGAGGACGCATCGGACAACACAAGAAAAAAATTCAAAGATATGTGTACGTATTACGAAGTACCTTTTTATAGGATTGGAACAAAGGAGGAGTTGGGAAGCGCCATAGGAAAAGAATATCGGGCGTCATTAGCGCTGACAGATGAAAATTTTGCTGTGGCAATGGTGAAAAAGCTGGAAAAAACAGGACATTAACACGTAGAAGGAGGGCAATATATGTCAAGGGTTTACGAACTCGCAAAAGAGTTAAACAAAAGCAATAAGGAGATTTTAGATTTTCTGAAATCCAAAAATATAGAGTTAAAAAGCCATATGAGCAATGTGGATGAATCACAGGCCGATATGGTAAGAGCAAATTACAGAAAGGGAAATGTCTCTTCTGCAGGTGGAAATGCTGCTAAGCAGGAAGACGGTGAAAAACCAAAGAAAAAAATCATTCAGGTGTTCCGCCCTCAGAATGCCAGTCATATGCCAGAGCACAGACAGAAACCCCAGCGTCAGGCAAATGACAGTCAGGAACAGAAAAACAATGAAAAACGTCAGAATAACCGGCAGGGAGAAAACAGAGGTACACAGGAATCCATGAGACAGGAGAACAGAAACAACCGTCCAAATAATAATCGCTATAATAATAACAACGGAAACGGAGAAGGCCGTCCGAATAATAACCGTTATAACAGCAATAATAATGGAGAGAATCGTTCCAACAACCGGAATAACGGGGATAACCGCTCCAACAACCGCTACAATGGAAACAACAACGGAGAACGTTCCAACAACCGTTACAATGGAAATAACAATGGAGAGCGTTCTAATGGCCGCTATAACGGAAACAACAACGGAGAGCGTTCCAATGGCCGTTATAACGGAAATAACAACGGAGAGCGCTCCAATGGCCGCTATAACGGAAACAACAACGGAGAACGTTCCAATGGCCGTTATAACGGAAACAACAATGGAGAGCGTTCCAATGGCCGTTTTGGCGGAAATAACAATGGAGAGCGTTCCAACAATCGTTTCGGAGGAAGAAACGAAGGCAGAAGAGAGCAGGGCAGCAAGTTTGATGCACCGAAGCTGGAGTTTGTAGAAAAAGACAGCCGCAAGGCCAACAGAGAAAATAAGAAAAAAGACAATAAGAGGGATGATTACCAGAATCAGAGCAAGCGCCCGAATCAGGGAGGCCGCCGTCAGACCCAGAGAATTCCAAAGGCTATGCAGCTGCAGAAACCGGTAACCCATCCGAAGGAAGAAAAGAGAGAGGAAGTAAAGGAAATCACACTTCCAGAAAAAATGACCATTCGTGAACTGGCTGAAAAGATGAAAATGCAGCCGTCTGTCATTGTGAAAAAACTGTTCCTGGAAGGCGTTATGGTTACCGTAAACCATGAAATCGACTTTGAAAAAGCACAGGAAATTGCACTGGATTATGACATTATTGCAGAGCAGGAAGAAAAGGTGGACGTTATCGAAGAACTTCTGAAAGAAGACGAAGAAGACGAAAGCACACTGGTTTCCAGACCGCCTGTTGTCTGTGTTATGGGTCACGTTGACCACGGGAAAACTTCTCTTCTTGACTGTATCCGAAAGACACATGTGACAGACCGGGAAGCCGGAGGTATTACCCAGCACATTGGCGCGTACATGGTAAATGTAGATGGGCAGAAGATTACCTTCCTGGATACACCGGGACATGAGGCGTTTACAGCGATGCGTATGCGCGGCGCCAATGCCACAGACATTGCCATTTTAGTAGTTGCTGCAGACGACGGTGTTATGCCGCAGACGGTAGAAGCTATCAACCATGCAAAAGCAGCAGGAGTAGAAATCATTGTTGCCATCAACAAGATTGATAAACCAAGCGCAAATATTGAAAGAGTAAAACAGGAATTATCCGAATACGAACTGATTCCGGAGGATTGGGGCGGAAGCACCATTTTTGCACCGGTATCCGCACACACAGGAGAAGGCATTGACAATCTTCTGGAAATGATTCTTCTGACTGCAGAGGTTGGGGAATTAAAGGCAAATCCAAACAGAAGAGCCAGAGGTCTGGTTATTGAAGCAGAGCTGGATAAAGGAAAAGGCCCTGTGGCAACCATTCTGGTACAGAAAGGTACCCTTCGTGTGGGAGACTTTATTGCAGCAGGCGCAAGTTCAGGTAAAGTCCGTGCCATGATTGACGATAAGGGAAGAAAGGTAAAAGAAGCAGGTCCTTCCACTCCAGTGGAAATTCTGGGACTCAGCGATGTGCCAAATGCAGGAGAAATCCTGGTGGTGACAGAAAACGACAAGGAAGCCAAAAACTTTGCGGCAACCTTTGTTTCTGAAAATAAAAACCGTCTGCTGGAAGAAACCAAGGCAAAAATGTCTCTGGACGATCTGTTCAGCCAGATTCAGGCAGGTAATTTAAAAGAACTGCCGATTATTGTAAAAGCAGACGTACAGGGTTCTGTAGAAGCCGTAAAACAGAGTCTGGTAAAACTTTCCAACGAAGAGGTTGTGGTAAAAGTTATCCACGGCGGTGTTGGTTCCATTACCGAATCCGACGTAACCCTGGCCAGCGCATCCAATGCCATTATCATTGGTTTTAACGTGCGTCCGGACGCTACGGCCAAATCTGTGGCAGAGCAGGAAGGTGTGGATTTGCGTCTGTACCGCGTTATCTACCAGGCTATTGAGGATGTAGAGGCAGCTATGAAGGGTATGTTAGACCCTGTATTTGAAGAAAAAGTCATCGGACACGCAGAAGTGCGTCAGATATTCAAGGCTTCCGGTGTGGGCAACATCGCAGGTTCTTATGTGCTGGACGGTATTTTCCAGAGAAACTGCAAGGTTCGTATCACCAGAGAGGGCGAGCAGATTTTTGAAGGTGCGCTGGCGTCTCTGAAGCGTTTTAAAGATGATGTGAAGGAAGTCAAAGCAGGCTATGAATGTGGTCTGGTATTTGAAGATTTCAACGATATTAAAGAAGAAGACAAAGTAGAAGCATATATTATGGTGGAAGTTCCGAGATAGGCTGCCAGACAGCAAAGGGCTGGAAACTTTCGCCGGAACAGGAAGTAGAATATGAGAAAAAACAGTATTAAAAATACCCGGGTAAATGCAGAAGTACAGCATGAGCTGGCGAATTTAATCCGGGAAGGAATCAAAGACCCGCGCATCCACCCCATGACCTCTGTGACAGCGGTAGAGGTGGCGCCGGATTTAAAAACCTGCAGAGCCTATATCAGTGTTCTGGGAGACGGAGAAGCGAAGAAAAATACCATTGCAGGCTTAAAGAGCGCAGAAGGTTATATCCGCAGACAGCTTGCAAAACGTATTAATCTTAGAAATACTCCGGAAATCCGTTTTATTCTGGACGAATCCATTGAATATGGAGTTACCATGTCGAAACTCATTGATGAGGTGACCGGACATGCGGGTGAACAGGAGGTTTTGGAAGATGGAGAAGATAACCAGTGAATTAACGGGAATCCGCACAGCAGCCATTGCCGGACATGTACGTCCGGATGGTGACTGCGTGGGGGCCTGCATGGGATTGTATTTATATCTGAAAGAGAATTACCCGGAAATCGAAACCGATATTTATCTGGAGTCCCCAAAGGAAAGTCTGCTGTTTCTGCAGGGAACAGAGGAGATCAAGACTGCTTATACAGAAGAAAAAATCTATGATGTGTTTTTCGTGCTGGATACCAGTGTGAAAAATCGTATGGGCGTGGCTCTGGAGGCATTTGAGGCATCCAAAAAAACCATTTGCATTGACCATCATATCAGTAATAAAGGGTTTGCAGAAATCAATGTGATTCAGCCGGAGGCCAGTTCTGCTTCTGAGGTTTTGTATACACTTCTGGAAAAGGAAAAAGTGACAAAGCCAGTGGCAGAAGCCCTGTATACAGGCATTGCCAATGACACAGGGGTTTTTCAGTATTCCTGTACTTCGCCTCAAACGATGCGGATTGCCGCGGAATTAATGGAAAAGGGAATTGATTTTTCTAAAATCGTAGATAAATCTTTTTATGAAAAAACTTATATACAGAATCAGATTCTGGGAAGATGCCTGATGGAAAGCCTTCTGGTTTTAGATGGACAGTGTATCATTGGCGTTGTTCGCAGAAAGGATATGGATTTTTATCATGTAGAGCCAAAGGATCTGGACGGCATTGTACAGCAGCTTCGTGTAACCGCAGGTGTTGAAGTGGCCGTGTTCCTGTATGAACAGAAGGTACAGGAATTTAAAGTCAGCCTTCGTTCAAACGGAAAGGTGGACGTCAATGAAGTGGCTTCTTATTTTGGCGGAGGCGGTCATGTTATGGCAGCAGGCTGTACGCTTCAGGGGTCTGCTTATGATGTTATCAATAATCTGCTGCGCTGCATAGAAAAGCGGCTGCCGGAAAGATGTGAGAGCAAATGATAAACGGAATTATCAACGTGTATAAGGAAAAGGGATATACTTCCCATGATGTGGTTGCCAGACTTCGTGGAATTCTGCACCAGAAAAAAATCGGACATACAGGAACACTGGACCCAGACGCAGAGGGAGTGCTTCCCGTTTGTCTGGGAAAAGGAACTAAGCTGTGCGGGCTGCTGACGGATAAGCGTAAAACATATGAAGCGGTTCTGCATTTGGGTCTGGATACCGATACACAGGATATTTCGGGCGTTGTAAAGCGGGAGTGCGAGGTGCGTGTTTCGCAGGAGGAAGTACGGGCTTGCATGGAAAGCTTTGTGGGAGAACAGATGCAGATTCCTCCCATGTATTCCGCGCTGAAGGTCAAGGGAAAGAAGCTGTATGAACTGGCAAGAGAAGGCATTGAAGTGGAACGGCAGCCACGACCCGTCACTTTTTATGAAATTCGTATTCTGTCTATGGAACTGCCTTTTGTCCGATTCTCTGTTACCTGCTCCAAAGGAACTTACATACGGACATTATGTCATGATATAGGGGAAAAACTGGGCTGCATGGGCTGTATGGAAAGTCTGCTGCGTACCAGAGTAGACCGGTTTGACATTCAGGACAGTCTGAAACTGTCTGCGATTGAAGAAAAAAAAATCCAGGGAAAGCTGGAGGAAGCAATTGTTTCAGTGGAAGAAATGTTTGCAGACTATCCTGCTTTTTATGCGGCAGAAACTTTTACAAAAATGCTGAAAAACGGCAATGCCATTCCGGCAGAAAAGCCGGAACATACAGGCAGGGTGCGTATGTATACAGAAACAGGAATCTTTGTGGGACTTTATGAGTGGCAGGAAGTAAAAGGACAGTATAAGCCGGTGACGATTTTTTCTTCCCCTGAAGACTTTCATTCTGCCGGGGCTTTACAGAAAACGACGTGAAGGAGCAGTTATGATTTATACAACAGAAATTCCTCATTTGGAACAGGGAGTACGAAGCGCCGTGACGCTGGGAAAATTTGATGGACTGCACAGAGGGCACCAGAAGCTGATTCACTGCATTAGTGAAAAACGCAGAGAAGACTGCCGGGCTGTGGTCTTTACTTTTGATGTTTCTCCCCGCTCTTATATATTGAAAGTTCCTCCTAAATTTCTGCTTACCTATGAAGAGAGGCGGGAGCTTGCCGAAGAAAGAGGGGTAGATATTCTGGCGGAGTGTCCCTTCACAGAGGAACTGATGCACATGGAGCCGGAACAGTTTGTAAAAGAATATCTGGTAGAGCGGCTGCATGCAGAATATCTGGCTGTAGGTCCGGATTTTCGTTTTGGACACAAGCGGGAGGGAAATCCTCAAATGCTGCAGAAGCTTGGAAAAGAGTACGGATTTACTGTGGAAATTGTGGAAAAGGAAAAAGATGGTTCCAGAGATATCAGCAGTACGTATATCCGGGAAGAACTGGAAAAGGGAAATATGGAAAAAGTCAATGGGCTTTTGGGATATACCTATTTTACCAGAGGCGAGATTGTCCATGGAAGACAGCTTGGAAGAACTATCGGTGTTCCTACCGCCAATCTGATTCCGCCGGAAATCAAGAAGCTTCCACCCAATGGGGTCTATATTACCAAATCTCTGATAAACGGGAAAATTTATGAGGGTATCACCAACGTAGGGTATAAACCTACGGTGCGGGAAAATTTCCTGGGAGTGGAAACCTATCTTTTCTGCTGCAATGAAAATTTGTACGGGCAGGAAGCGGAAGTTCGCTTTTATCAGTATCTGCGCCCGGAAAAGAAATTTGATTCTCTGGAAGATTTGAAAAAGCAGCTCAACCAGGATGTAGAAACAGGTCGAGCGTTTTTTCAAAAATGATATGGACAAGTATGGAAATTTCGCTTATGATAGAAGAAGGATTTTTAAGAAATTTTTTACATAACAGTCCTAAACGAGTGCAGAATGTAGTACAGAGTACAAACCAAAATCATAAAAAGCGTATAATATACAAAAGATAAGCCTGAGGAACGCAAACCTTGGGCTTTTTTCATTTCATAAAAATAAAAAAGGAGTATGTTATGCGGAAAAAGGAAAATAGGGAAAGTATTCAAAAAGGGAAAGACGGTAAAGAAAGCAGAAAAACATATAAAAAAAGTATGCTGGCAGCAGGTTTCCTGGCTGTAGGAATGTTTATGGGAAGTACAGAGGTTTTGGCAATGCCCCAGGAGGGAGAAGAACGGGTGGCATATGCAAAGGTCAATACCTGTCTGAATATCCGTACCGGAGCGGGAACAGAGTATGGAGTGTCTGCACAGCTTCCCAAGGAAGGTTGCTGCAAGGTACTGGAAGATGCGGGAGATTGGTGCCGTATTATATCAGACGGAATTGAAGGATATGTGTTTAAAGACTATCTGATTACGGGAGTTACACAGAAAGAATATCTGGCGCTGACTCAGAAGAAGGAGCCTGTGTATGCATATAGGATTTCACGTCAAGCTACAGACGGTCAGCAGGCAGAGGCTCAGGCAGCAAAAACTTCCGCAGAAATCAGCGGAAAAGGTGAAATGGTTGCTGCATATGCCCTGCAGTTTGTGGGAAATCCCTATGTATGGGGAGGGACAAGTCTTACAAACGGAGCGGACTGTTCCGGGTTTGTCCAGAGCGTATATCAGAATTTTGGGGTTTCTCTTCCCCGAGTGGCGGCGGATCAGGCGCAGGCAGGGACAAAGATTGCGGTAGAGGAGGCCCAGCCGGGAGATTTGATTTTTTATGCAGATGGAGGCAGTATTTATCATGTGGTTTTGTACATTGGAAACGGCCAGGTGGTGCATGCCAGCAGCGCGGCTACGGGAATTAAGGTGTCAAATGTATATTGGGAAAATGCGGTATGGGCGGTAAGGGTACTTTCCGGTTCCTGAAAAAGCAGAAGGAAATATAAAAATGAGTTTGTGCAATATCACTTTTTGCAAACGTAAAATACAGATATATTTTTTGTCGAATTGTGAATGCTTGCGGATGGATTTTTTCAGAACTCCATGGTAGTATGATATACAGAAATATTTTACAAAAGAGAAATCCTTGCATAGGACGACAAGAAAAAATACAAGGAGGCTCTTATTATGACAGATAGTCAGAAATTGGATTTGCTCTTAGAGCAGATGAGTGAATTCAGAAAAGAACTGGGGGGACTGAGGGAAGACGTCAGCGAATTGAAGACAGATGTGGCACAGCTTAAAACAGACGTGGCGCAGTTGAAGGAGGATGTCAGCGAATTGAAAGAGAGGGTATCCTCTCTGGAAGGCAGAATGAGCGTCGTAGAAGCAACTTTGAAGGAAACGAGAGTAGAACTGGAAAATTTTACGAACAGAGCCATTTCCATTCTGGCAGAAAATCACCTGTCTTTAATGGAAAAACTGAATCATTCTATAAAAGCGGCAGATACGAACAGCGTTTACGAAGTAAAGGTGGAATATCTTACCGAGAGGGTGAATAAACTGGAACGGGCTTTTGTGCAGGCCGGCTATAAGATTGCATAGAAAAAGCGAAAGTTTTGTCTTTACATTCCTCTGGGTATATGCTATACTCAAAACGTTGAAGACAGCCGTGGTTCAGAAGCAGGAATCTCCAACCGCTCCTTAATCACAGGCGATAAATGAAAAATATGGAGGACAACAAACATGATTTCTAAAGAAAAGAAACAGGCTATTATGGCAGAATACGCAAGAACACCAGGCGATACAGGTTCACCGGAAGTACAGGTAGCTGTACTGACAGCAAGAATTCAGGAACTTACAGAGCACCTGAAAGTGAACCATAAAGACCATCATTCCAGAAGAGGTCTTCTGAAAATGGTAGGTCAGAGACGTGGATTACTTGCATATCTGAAGAAAACTGATATTGAAAGATACCGTGCTTTAATCGAGCGTTTGGGTCTTAGAAAATAATCAGAACCAGAAGACGGGGCGGGAGGATTCCCGCCCTGTTTTTACCGTAAGAAGCGAAATGAAACAGCACAAGAAATTTTGATGCCGAGACCACTGAAAAGTGCATTTACAGACCGGGAAATGTGTTTTTTAGTTGTTTCGGACAGAAATTGCTGTGAGAAATGAAAAGGAGAAAAAATATGTATAAGAGTTTTTCAATGGAACTGGCAGGAAGAACCCTGACCGTAGACATCGGACGTGTTGCAAAACAGGCCAATGGCGCAGCATTTATGCGTTATGGGGATACCACGGTATTATCTACTGCAACCGCGTCTGACAAACCAAGAGAAGGAATTGACTTCTTCCCATTAAGTGTAGAGTATGAAGAAAAAATGTACGCGGTAGGCAAAATTCCGGGAGGATTTAACAAAAGAGAGGGAAAAGCAAGTGAACATGCGATTCTGACTTCCCGTGTTATTGACCGTCCTATGCGTCCTCTGTTTCCAAAGGATTACAGAAATGACGTAACCTTAAATAACATGGTTATGGCTGTGGACACAGAATGCAATCCGGAAGTCGTAGCTATGCTGGGGTCTTCTATTGCGACCTGTATTTCGGACATTCCTTTTGACGGACCATGTGCGGCTACACAGATGGGTATGGTAAACGGGGAACTGGTGGTAAATCCGTCTCTGGCTCAGAAAGAAATCTCTGATTTACAGCTTACGGTTGCGTCTACCAGAGAAAAAGTTATCATGATAGAAGCCGGTGCAAATGAAATTCCGGAAGCAAAAATGATTGAGGCAATTTTCAAAGCCCACGAAGTAAATCAGGAAATCATTGCATTTATTGATAAAATTGTTGCAGAATGCGGAAAAGAAAAACACACTTATGAAAGCTGTGCAGTTCCGGAAGAACTGTTTGCAGCTATAAAAGAGATTGTAACTCCGGAAGAAATGGAAAAAGCAGTCTTTACAGATGAAAAGCAGGTGAGAGAAGAAAACATCCGCGCGATTACAGAAAAACTGGAAGAGGCTTTTGCAGACAACGAAGAATGGCTGGCTGTACTGAGCGAAGCTGTTTACCAGTACCAGAAGAAAACCGTCCGCAAAATGATTTTAAAAGACCACAAACGTCCGGATGGAAGAGCTATTACACAGATTCGTCCTTTGGCAGCAGAAGTGGATTTGATTCCGAGAGTACATGGCTCCGCGATGTTTACCAGAGGCCAGACTCAGATTTGTACCGTTACCACGCTGGCTCCATTGTCAGAAGCACAGAGACTGGATGGCTTAGATGAATTTGAAGTAAGCAAACGCTATATGCACCACTATAATTTCCCGTCCTACTCTGTAGGTGAGACAAAGCCGTCCAGAGGACCGGGACGCCGTGAAATCGGACACGGAGCTTTGGCAGAAAGAGCATTGGTGCCGGTGATTCCAAGCGTAGAAGAATTCCCGTATGCAATCCGTACAGTATCTGAAACTTTTGAATCCAACGGTTCTACTTCTCAGGCAAGTATCTGTGCATCTACCATGTCCTTAATGGCAGCAGGTGTGCCGATTAAGAAACCGGTGGCAGGTATTTCCTGTGGTCTGGTAACAGGGGAAACCGATGACGACTATCTGGTACTGACAGATATTCAGGGACTGGAAGACTTTTTCGGAGATATGGACTTTAAGGTAGCCGGTACGCATGACGGTATCACAGCCATTCAGATGGATATTAAGATTCATGGTCTGACAAGGCAGATTATTGAAGAAGCCATTGCCAGAACAAAAGAGGCCAGAGAATACATTCTGACAGAAGTTATGGAAAAATGTATTGCAGAGCCGAGAAACGCCGTAAGCAAATATGCACCTAAGATTGTGCAGATTCAGATTGACCCGGAAAAAATCGGTGATGTGGTAGGTCAGAGAGGCAAGACTATCAATGCGATTATCGACGAGACAGGTGTGAAAATTGACATTGATGACAGCGGTGCAGTATCTGTATGTGGTACGGACCAGGCTATGATGGATAAAGCTGTAAAATATATCCAGACCATTACCACAGATTTTGAAGAAGGTCAGATTTTCACAGGAAAGGTTATCAGCATTAAAGAATTCGGTGCGTTCCTGGAATTTGCACCAGGCAAAGAGGGTATGGTTCACATTTCCAAAATTGCAAAAGAAAGAATCAACAAGGTAGAAGATGTGCTTTCTCTGGGTGATGTTGTGAAAGTAGTATGCCTTGGAAAAGATAAAATGGGACGTATCAGCTTCAGCATGAAAGATGTTCCGGAAGAGGCATAAAAACTGTGAAAACAGGTGGATACAGAAATGAACAGAAGGGGCGGCACGAAGAGAGTGCGCCCCTTTTTGGACTTCACGGGAAGTATTGCGGCATTCTGTATGGGAGGTGAAAATATGGGCAGAAAACGAATGGGGATTTTTATGCTGCTTCTGTTATTGGGAGCGTCAGGCTGCGGCCAGAAGGAAGAGGCACATCTTTCGGAAGCGGAAGAAGAGAAAACGGCTCAGGAACATCCGGCGGGATGGAAAAAACGTATTGACAGAGAGGGGACAGAAAGCGGAGTAAAAGCAGAGGATAAAGGGGTTTATCTGTGCAAAGACTCTGATAAACAAATGTTAGAAGACACAGAACTCACCTCTCCTTCTGTCTATAGGAAGGACTTCCTGGAGGACAAGGTAGACGGATATAATCCCAACTGGTATAATCTTGCTGTCAATGAAATATATGCCCGCCATGGATATGCTTTTCAGACGGAAAGTATCCGACAGTATTTTGAAGCGCAGCCCTGGTACGAGGCGAGCACAGAGCCGGAGGATTTTCAGGAAAGTAATCTCAATGACTTTGAGAAGGAAAATATACAAAAGCTTTTAAAAGGGAAAGAAACGCACAAAAGAGATGAGATTTCAGCGGAAGGGAATACTTATACGATTACCAGTAACACAACCTACGAGCCTGTTTTCCGAGATTATACTTTTACTTTCCAGGTGCCCCAGGAATGGCTGGCAGAGGGATACAGCATTACAGCCTGTGATACTTCCAGTGATTCCACTTATTGGGTGATTGCAAAGGATTGGAAAAAAGAAGCTGCAATCCTTAACATCATACCCATGGAGCATTTCGAGGGGAATCTTTCGGGACAGGAAATTCTGTGGAAAGACCATGTCTGCATGCTATCTGTAGATGCAGATAGTGCAGATGAGAAATTGACAGCCGGGATTGAGAAAATAAAAGAAACCATCAACAGAGTACAGAGGTGAAGATTCATGCGTTATCACAATATTACAAAAGATGATATGTTAAACGGGGACGGCCTTCGGGTGGTACTGTGGGTGGCAGGCTGCGACCACGGCTGTAAAGGCTGCCAGAACCCGGTGACCTGGGATCCCAACGGCGGCCTGGTTTTTGATGAGGCTGCAAAGCAGGAAATTTTTGAGCAAATGGAGAAGAGCTACATTGCGGGGATTACTTTTTCCGGCGGAGACCCTCTGCATTGGAGAAATGTGGAAGAAGTTACGGCTTTTGCAAAGGAATTGAAAGAAAAATATCCCCAAAAGACCATATGGCTGTATACCGGATTTTTGTGGGAAGAAATACAGGATTTAGAAGTTCTGAACAATCTGGATGTTTTGGTAGACGGAGAGTTTATTGAGGCTCAGAAAGATATTTCCCTGAAATGGAAGGGCAGTGCAAATCAGAGAGTGATTGATGTGCCCCGGACCTTAGAGGCGGGTAAGATTGTATTGCATGCATAGGAGGACAACATGAAGAGAATTGCAAAATTTCATAAAGTAAGCGAAAAACAGTTTGCAGAAGGATGGAGAGATTCTTTTGGCGCGGCGAGCGAAGAAGAGATTCAGAAGATTTATGAGAACATCCGGCTGCCCAAAAGAGCTACAGCGGGAAGCGCTGGCTATGACTTTTTCAGTCCCCTGGACTTTGAACTGAAGCCAGGAGAAACTATAAAAATTCCTACTGGAATCCGGGCTGAAATGGAGTGCGGCTGGGTGCTGAAGATTTATCCCAGAAGCGGTCTGGGCTTTAAGTACCGCCTGCAGTTAAACAACACTGTGGGAATTATTGACAGCGATTATTTCTATTCGGATAATGAAGGCCATATTTTTATTAAAATTACCAATGATTCCAATGAAGAAAAAACGGTGCAGGTAGCGGCAGGAACGGGATTTGCACAGGGGATTTTTCTGGAGTACGGCATTACGGAGGACGATGACACAGAAGCAGTGCGAAACGGCGGCTTTGGCAGCACTACAGGGAAACACTGAGAACGCAGAGATAATATGCAGGAGAGGAAAACTCTTGCATATTATTTTTTTTTGTGCTAAAATATTTTGAAATACAAAATAATTGAAAATCATAGCAGTTTTAAAGAAACAATACGCTGCTTGCAGGAGGATAAGATGAAGGTTGAACCGAAAATTCGAGAATTTATCTGTACCACAGCTCACCCAGAGGGCTGCAGGGAGTATGTGAGAAGACAGATTGCTTATGTAAGAAGCCAGGAAAGAAAGAAAGGCAGAAAACAGGAGCCAAAAAAGGTGCTGGTAATAGGCGCTTCCACAGGATACGGTCTGGCCAGCCGGATTACAGCCGGGTTTGGCTGTGGGGCGGCAACCATAGGTATTATGTTTGAAAAGCCGTCAAACGGCAAAAGAACAGCTACACCGGGCTGGTACAATACGGCTGCTTATGAAGAGGAAGCGCAAAAAGCGGGACTTTATGCGAAATCCATTAATGGCGATGCTTTTTCAAAAGCTGTAAAGGAGGAGACGATTGCCCTGATTAAAAGAGACTGGGGAAAAGCAGATATGGTGATTTACAGTCTGGCGGCGCCCAGAAGAACCGATACACAGGGGAAGACTTGGGTATCGGCTCTAAAGACAACAGGGAAGCCTTTTACAGAAAAAAGTATGGATTTGCGGAATCATACCATTGTCACAAAAACGGTAGAACCTGCTGCAGAGGAAGAAGTGGAAGGCACGAAAAAGGTTATGGGGGGAGAGGACTGGCTGGATTGGATAAAGGCTTTAAAAGTAGCAGATGTATTGGAAGACAATGCCCTGACTGTAGCTTATTCCTACATTGGACCAAGGCTCACATATCCCATTTATTATGACGGAACCATTGGACAGGCCAAGCGTCATCTGGAAAAAACGGCCCGTGTGATTCGGGAGGAATTTCCGGACGTAAGGGCGCTTATTTCCGTAAACAAAGCCTTGGTGACTCAGGCAAGCGCAGCGATTCCCATTGTACCGCTGTATTTTGCTGTTCTTTATGGTGTGATGAAGGAAGCACATACCCATGAGGGATGTATCGAACAGATGGTGAGGCTGTTTAGGGAAAAGTTACTGGAGGAAAATCCGCCCACAGATGAGGCGGGCAGAATTCGTATGGATGACTGGGAACTGGAAGAACATATCCAGAGCCGGGTGTGGGAAATATGGGAACAGGTTACCACGGAAAATGTAGAAAACCTTGCCGATATTCAAGGATACTGGGAGGATTTTTATCATATGTTTGGGTTTGGATTTGAGAATGTGGACTATGAAAAAGATGTGGAAATCGAGATTGGCATTCCCAGCATAAATTTTGCTGAATAAAGAGAGAAGAGGCTGTCAATATGCACGAAGTGCGACAGCCTCGGTTTTGTATGAAAAAGATTATTCTTCTGTTTCTGCGGCCAACTCTTCTTCACTTTTCAGGTTTGCAATGAAGTCATGGAAGGCTTCTGCTGCAGCCATATATTCATCTTCTCTTTCAATATTGCTTACAACAGGAGTATTGCCTTCTTCTGCATAACGGAAGAGGTAAGTTTCTCCGTCTGTATTTTTGCCGTCTTTGTTCAGAGGAACAAGGGCAATGTATTCGCCAAAGCCTTCTACCGGAAAGGTTGTCAGCACGGCACATTCCAGGACAGAATCGTCATCCAGGGTCAGTTTGATAGTAGGATTCGGAACCTTCGGAATGCTGCCCTGGCTGCTGCCGCCTGCGCTGGAGCAGTTGGCGGTACAGGATGCACAGTCGCTGGGATTGCAGGAATCCAGATTGGTTGTATAAGTTTCTTCGCTCATAATTAGCCTCCTCGTATGTGATATCTGCTCATATTTTAACAGATGGACCGAGGGAATGCAACCACAGAAAGGATTTGCAATTTTGCCATAGGACAAGTATAATGAAAATGTCTATGTTAAGAAAAGAGGGGAAAGAACGTTGAAAAAAGGTACATCACATCTGCTGAAACGGGCGGAACATTTTAAAACTATTCTCACGGCAGAAGGATTTCTGGTGGGTATCGTTGCCGGACTGGTTGTGCTTTTGTACCGGGTGCTTCTGGAGTACGCGGGCAGGGGAATGAATCTTGTTCTGGAATATGCCCGGAAATATCCCGCTCTTTTAGGAGGCTGGTTTCTGGCACTGTTTGTTCTGGCCTGTATTGTAGGCAAACTGGTGAAGTTTGAACCCATGATTTCCGGCAGCGGTATTCCTCAGGTAGAGGGAGAAATGATGGGAAAACTGGACCAGGTATGGTGGAAGGTACTTCCGGCCAAGTTTCTGGGCGGTTTTCTGTCCCTGTTTTCCGGTCTTTCTCTGGGAAGAGAAGGTCCGTCTATTCAGATTGGAGCCATGGCGGGAAAGGCAGTTTCCAAAGCGTTAAAAAGAGAAAAGACGGAGGAGCGGTACCTGCTGACCTGCGGCGCCAGCGCCGGACTTGCGGCAGCCTTTCACGCTCCGCTTGCAGGGGTTCTGTTTTCTCTGGAAGAAATACATAAAAATTTTTCTGTATCTGTACTGGTATCTGTTATGACAGCTTCCATTACTGCAGACTACATATCCGGCGAATTTCTGGGATTTACTTCTGTGTTTCAGTTTGATATCGGACAGGAAGTGGCACCCCGGTATTACTGGCATATTGTGATTCTGGGAGTCTTGCTGGGCGTTATGGGGGCTTTTTATAATAAGATGACCATATGGGTGCAGGGGCTGTATTTTAAGGCAAAAGGGCTGAATGAAACCACAAGACTTCTGATTCCTTTTTTGCTGGCAGGCGTTCTGGGGCTTTTGCTGCCGGAGGTATTGGGCAGCGGTCATGGACTTATTGATATGGCGGCACGGGGGAATATGGTATTGCAATCCCTTGCAGTGCTGTTTGCAGTAAAATTTTTGTTTTCCCTTATCTGCTTTGGTTCCGGGGCGCCGGGCGGTATTTTCTTTCCGCTTCTGGTACTGGGGGCTTTGCTCGGAGGCATGTACAGCACCTTTGCCGTGAAATATATGGGACTGGAGGCTTCTTATATCAGCAATTTTGTGCTTTTGGCTATGGCCGGGTATTTTACAGCCATTGTAAGAGCGCCGATTACAGGAATTATCCTGATTTTTGAGATGACGGGGCAGGTTAGCCAAATGTTATCCATGTCACTGGTATCTATTGTAGCTTATCTGGTAGCTTCCGGACTGAAATCGGAACCTATTTACGAAAGCCTTCTGGATTCTCTTTTAAGAAGAAGAGGCCAGCAGGTGCCGGAAAAGACAGGAGGCAAAATTCTCCAGGAATTTATTATCTGCCATGGAAGTCCGCTGCATAAGCAGCAGATACAGCAGATTAACTGGGCGGGCGACTGCCTGCTTGTGGCCGTAAAGCGAAACGGTACAGAATTGATTCCCAAAGGAAAAACCATGCTGCAGGCCGGCGATGTTTTGGTGACGTTGACAGATGAAGCCCATGCAGCGCCAGTTTATGATTATATGAAAAAAATGTGTGCAGAAAAGGAATCTTTGCATTCATGAGGCAGAGAAATGAGGTGACGGCATGAACAGCAAAAGGATAGAGACAGAAGAAAAAATACAGGCAGTACCGGGAATCCCATGCCGCCCGGGTATAGAAAGAAAAGGGAGAACTTACGTATTTACGGCAGAGGTATTCCCGGAAAGCAAGGCAGAACTGTTGCTGTATGAGCGAAAAGACGGAGAAAAAATCCTTACTGTATTTCCTTTTCCGGAGGAAAGCAGACAGGGTAATCTGCTTTCACTTCAAGTTACAGGACTGACGGGCACAGAAGTCTGGTATAATTTCCGTATAGACGGAGTTGTGCGGCAAGACCCTTACGCACAGAGCCTCTGTCATATGCCGGACTTTGGAAAAGCGGGAGAAGAAGAACCTTGCTGCAGATATAAAGAAGATAAATTTGTATGGACAGACAGGGAATTTCGGCCAAAAACTCTGTCAGATACTATTTTATATAAGGTACAGGTGCGCAGTTTTACCATGCACAGAAGTTCCAAAGTGAAGAAAAAAGGCACATTCGCAGGTCTGGAGGAAAAGATTCCCTATCTGCAGGAACTGGGAGTTACCAGTGTGCTTTTAATGCCTGCTTATGAGTATCGGGAGCGTATGGGATTACAGACCAGAAGCAAAAAATATTCCTGCGCGCCGAAGCAGGAGAAGGAGGATGTCTGGCGGGTAAACTGTTGGGGCTATACGGGGGAGGCCTGTTACTTTGCTCCAAAGGCGGCATTTTCCGCCACGGCCAGCCCGGTGAAAGAATTTAAACATCTGGTAAATGCCCTTCACAGCGCCAATCTGGAATGCCTCATGGAATTTTATTTTGAAAAGGAGACAGCGCCCTCCACGATACTGGATATTCTGCGCTACTGGAAAACCGAGTACCATGTGGATGGATTTCACCTTATGGGAGAAGACATTCCCCAGGCCTTGTTTATGAAAGACGCGCTTCTGGCGGGAAGCAAACTGTTTTTTCACGATGTGGATGGAGAGACCATTCTGAACCGGGAAAAGCCTTTTTATAAAGGGGCGGCAGAATACAATGAAGGATTTCTCTACTGTATGCGCCGTCTTCTGAAGGGAGAAGAGGGCATGATGGAGGAGTTCATGTTCCGCAGCAAAAGAAATCCCCTTTGCAGCGGCGTCATTAATTATGTGGCAGACCAGGACGGGTTCACCATGATGGATATGGTATCTTATGAGGAGCGGCACAATGAGGCAAACAAAGAAAACAATCAGGACGGTATCGAATACAACTGTACCTGGAACTGCGGAGCGGAAGGCCCTACCAGGAAACAAAGTATTCGGAAGCTGCGGCTGCAGCAGCTGAAAAATGCCTTTGCACTTCTTTTGTCTGCCCAGGGGACGCCGCTGATTTATCAGGGAGATGAATGGGGCAATACCCAGAAGGGAAACAACAATGTCTGGTGTCAGGACAATGAATTGGGCTGGATAGACTGGAGCGGCATACAGCGCAGCGAGCCGATTTTTACCTTTGTGAAGAAAGCCATTGCCATTAGGAAAGAAAACAGCGTTTTTCATATGGACGAAGAGCCAAGAGGTATAGATTACCAGGCGCTTGGGTATCCTGATATTTCTTATCACGGCAATCAGGCCTGGTATGTTCCTAAGGAAAAAAGCCTTCGCTGTCTGGGTGTGATGTACTGCGGAGATTACTGCGGGCAGGAACGGGAGTTTTTGTTTTTGGCGGTAAATTTCCACTGGGTGGCTCATGAAATTGCACTTCCGGGCATACCGGGAGAAATTATCTGGAACATGGTTATGCGGACAGACCAGGAAGAGAACGGAGGGGTCCATAAAGCAGAGGATAAGACCCTGCTGGTTCCTCCCAGGACAATTATGATTTTAAAAGGAAAGCAGGACGAAAAGACATGCGGAGCTGGGAACATTTTAAGACGATTACAAGGCACAAGCTTTTAGTGATGAAATATTGCTTTAAAATAGGACTTTACAAACAGGGGCTTCTTCACGATTTGTCCAAGTATTCCTGGACAGAGTTTTCCGTGGGTTGTAAATATTATCAGGGTAATCGGAGTCCCAACAATGCAGAGCGGGAAGCAACCGGGCTCTCCACCTCCTGGATACACCATTATGGGAGGAACAAGCATCATTTTGAACACTGGGTAGATTATGGTATTGACTGCAATACCGTTATCCGGGGCGTGCCCATGCCGCGGAAATACATTGCAGAAATGGTTATGGACCGCATTAGCGCCTCCCGGAATTATCATCCGGATACGTATACAGACGAGGCGCCTTTGCAGTATTTTCTGGCCAGCAAGGAAAAACTGTGGTTTGTCCATGAGGACACCAACCGGGATTTGGAACAGCTGCTTCGCATGCTGGCGGAAAAAGGCGAAAAGGAAACACTGAAATATATTAAGCATGTATATCTGAAAGGAATGTAAGGATTTATGAATATACAGATATCACAGGTACTGGAACGTATGAAGGAGTATTGGGATACAATTCCACAGCAGTATATGGTGGTGATTTATCTTGCGGGGGCAGTTTTTGCACTTTTGAACTGTTTCATGGGCTATCGGCTTCGCAAAGTCTGGGGCTGTATCCTGGGAATTCTGGCAGGAGCCGGAGGCGGCGGAGCTGCAGGATACTATTTCCTGCAGGACAAAGTGATGGCTCTGGTCTGCGGTGCGGCAGGAGCTTTGATTTTTGGGCTTCTGGCCTGGCTGCTTTATAAGTTCGGCGTTTTTTTCATGTGTACCGGGCTGGTTTACGCTCTGATACTCACCTTCTTTGAGGATGCATCTCTGACCCAGCATATCATTGCACTGGTGGCAGGCGTTTTTGCAGGAACGCTGGCTCTGGGATATGAAAAGCAGATGGTTATCGGAATTACGGCAGTCTGCGGCGGTATTGGAGGGATTCATCTGCTCTTTGCCATGATGGCAAAAAATACAGGCGGGGAGTTGGTGCTGGGCATCATACTGGCTGTTATCGGAGCTGCAGTACAGGCAGCGCCGCTGATGAAAGGAGAGGACTGGGAAGCAAAAGTATTTCACCTTCCTTCCGGCAGCAGGAAGAAGAGAGGCGGACTTCCCACAGGAAGGAAGAAGAAAGTTGTAAAGAAAACGAAAGTAGTTCAGAAAGGTTCCGCAAAGAAAACGGCAAAGGACAAGGCGCTTGAAAAACGGAGAAGTATTTTTACGGATGATGATTATGATGACGGAGATTATGACAGCGATTATCAGCCGCCGGAAGAAGAAGCTACAGACAGAGGTGACAGGGAAGACCTTGACAGAACTCAGGAGTACCAGGTGGGACAGCGGCAGTACGAGCCAAGGGAAAAGCAGCAGATACCTTATATGGGAAGCGGAATCGGTATTGATTTGGATGATTTGAACCGGGAGTTATCTCAGGAAATTAAAAAGATATACAAGGACGACAGCCAGTGAGGGGGTCGTCCTTTTTTTAACATTTTTCAGAGAAGATAAGAGAGGAACGTAAGAAGGGGAAAAGAATTGACAAAAGACAGAAAGAAAGGTATACTGAATACAATAGTTTGAAATACAAAATATTTGAAATAGAAATAAAATAACAGAAAGAAAGGAAAAAACATGGCAGAACAGAGAACAGGAAGAATTACAGGAACAGGAAGCTGTGTTCCGGATTTATGTATCACAAATGAAAGGCTTTCGGAACTGGTGGATACCAGCGATGCATGGATTTACAGCCGTACCGGGATACACAGGCGCAGGATTGCAGTAGATGAAACCGTAGCAGATTTGGCGGCAGAAGCAGCCCAAAAAGCCATGGAAAATGCGAAAATTTTGCCGGAGGAGATTGACCTTCTGCTGGTAGCTACCTGCTCTGGAGAAATGCTCTTTCCGGGAACTGCGTGTCAGGTGCAGGCACGTATCGGAGCTGTCCGTGCGGCAGCCTTTGATATGAATGCGGCATGCTCAGGGTTTCTCTTTGCCCTGGGCACAGCCTGGGCCTATTTAAAAAGCGGGCTTTATGAAAAGATTCTTGTGATTGGGGCAGAGAAGCTGTCCAGGCTGCTGGACTGGGAGGACCGCAGCACCTGTGTGCTCTTTGGAGATGGGGCAGGGGCTGTAGTGTTGGAAGCAGACGGGAAAGGTATTGTGGGAATGGTACAGCATGCAGACGGCAGCAGAGGACAAGTGCTGACCTGCCCGGAAGGCCATAAAGCAGCTGAGAACAGCAGCAGTCTGGAAATGGAAGGGCAGGAGGTCTTTAAATTTGCCGTGAAAAAGGTGCCCCAGTGTATCGAAGAAGTATTGGCACAGAACGGCACGGCAAAAGAAGACATCCGGTATTATATTCTCCATCAGGCGAACAGCCGGATTCTTTCTGGTGCGGCAAAGCGGCTGCAGGAGCCGGAGGAAAAGTTTCCCATGAACATGGAGGAGTATGGAAATACCTCTGCGGCCAGTATTCCTCTTTTGCTGGATGAACTGAACCGGGAGGGAAAACTGCAGAGAGGGGATAAGCTGGTGCTTTCCGGATTTGGAGCAGGGCTTACCTGGGGAGCCCTGTTACTGGAGTGGTAATAGTAAAAGGCCGCTGCACAAAACCGGATGGATTTCGTGCGGCAGCCTTTTTGCAGCTTGCATATGGTTTAGTTCAGGCAGTTTTTCATTTCTTCGTATGTTCCGTGTGCTTCAATGTTTTCTACAATGGCAGCAACTTCTGCTTCAAATCCCGGGATTTCGGTTAAATCCTTGCCCCAGAATTCTGTGTTGGTGCAGACTGCATGTACCAGGTCTTTTGCGCTGTCTTCTTTGTGTGCGTAGTAGAATTCCAGTACGGCCCGGTCATCGGAAATCGTGTAAGTATCCCCGTTTGGACGCTTTGCTACAAGTCCTGCGTCGGTCAGTTCGGTTCCGCGGTAGAAGGAGATGTAGAATGCAAAGGAAGCTGTAATGCATTTCGGCAGCTTGTTAAATTTGCTTACATAACCTTCTAAGGACGGCATAACGCGGGCTCTCCACTTGGAAGTAGAGTTCAGGGAAATGGACATCAGCGCGTGGTCAATGAACGGGTTTTTGAAACGCTCTGTGACAGCAGCAGCGAAGTCCTTGCAGTCTTCCTCAGAAAGAGACAGGGTTGGAATGATTTCATCGTAAATGGTCTTGTTCATGAAGTTTAAGATTGTTTCATCATGCATACAGTCTCTTACAATATCCTGTCCTGCCAGGTAAGCGCCTAAAACCATGGAAGTGTGAGCGCCGTTTAAGATACGGACTTTTCTCTGTTTGTATGGTTTGTGGTCGTCTGTAATCAGTACAGGAAGTCCTGCTTCGGCAAATGGAAGTTCTTTTTTCAGAGATTCCGGCCCTTCGATAACCCAGAAGCCGAAAACCTCTCCGGTGTCGATGATGTTGTCTTCGTAGCCGTTTGCTTCGTTGATGGCAGCAGCTTCATTTCTTGGGAATCCGGTTACAATACGGTCTACTAAAGTAGAGCAGAAGATGTTTTCGGTTTTAATCCAGCGAATGAAATCTTCGCCCAGGTTCCACTGCTGTGCATAGGTGAGCACACATTTTTCCAGCTCTTTTCCGTTGTTGTCAATGAGTTCGCAGGCCAGAATCACAAAGCCTTTTCCGGCTTCTTTTCCGAATTTTTCAAATCTGTGGTATAAGAACTGAGTCAGCTTTGCAGGATAGCTGGCCGGCGGTGTGTCTGTAAACTGGCAGGAGGGGTCATAGGAAATACCTGCTTCTGTGGTGTTGCAGGTGATGTAGCGCAGTTCCGGATTTTCTGCACAGGCCATAACTGCTTCGTAGTCACTGTAAACATTTAAGCAGCGGCTGACACAGGAAATGACGCGCTTGTCATTTACTTTCTGTCCGTTTTCAAAACCTCTTAAATACAAGGTATACAGACCTTCCTGTTCATTGATGACATCAGCCAGGTTAAAACCGCCATGGTTGGCGATTGGCTGTACCAGAACGACCTTGCTGTTAAAACCTGCTTTTTCGTTCATCATGTCAATAAAGTAGTCCACAAAAGCACGAAGAAAGTTGCCTTCTCCGAACTGCAGTACCCGTTCCGGTGCGTCTTTTAACAGGTATCCGTTGTAACCCTGTTCTTCCAGTGTCTGATAGTTTAATTTTTTCATGGTGTTTTCCTCCTGAATTAAAATTTTTATTAAAGAGTGACTCCCTGCTTAAAAATAGCCATATCGTGGAAGCCTGCTTTTTCTGATTTTACTTCTTCTCCGGAAGCAACGGCTGTGACATAATCGAAAAGCTGATTGCTCAGTTCGGCCAGAGAAGTTCCTTCTACCATGGTGCCGCAGTTGAAATCAATCCAGTTATTTTTATGACCGTAGAGGTTGGAATTGCTGGAGATTTTTACAGTAGGTACCGGAGATGCAAAAGGGGTTCCCCTTCCTGTGGTAAAGAGGACAATGTGTGCGCCGGAAGCAGCCAGTGCGGTAGAAGCTACCAAATCATTGCCCGGTGCGCTTAACAGGTTCAAGCCTTTTTCTTTTACCGGCTCCCCGTAGGAAAGGACGCCTCTTACAGGGGCAGAGCCGGATTTCTGGGTACAGCCCATGGACTTGTCCTCTAAAGTAGAGATACCGCCCTTTTTATTCCCCGGAGAGGGATTTTCGTAAATGGTCTGCTTGTGGCTGGTGAAATAGTTCTTAAAGTCATTAATCAGATGTACGGTTTTGTCAAAGAGTTCTTCGTTTTCACAGCGGTTCATGAGAAGCGTTTCTGCGCCGAACATTTCCGGAACCTCTGTGAGAATGGTGGTGCCTCCTTTGGATATCAGCAAGTCGGAGAAAGCGCCCACGACCGGGTTGGCCGTGATACCGGACAGTCCGTCTGAGCCGCCGCACTTCATGCCGATAATCAGTTCGCTGCAGCTAATAGGTTCTCTTTGCGCCTTTCCTGCGTAGGCAGCCAGTTCCTCCATCAACTTTAAGGCTTCGGCGATTTCGTCTTCACATTCCTGAGCCACCAGAAATTTTACCCGGTTTTCATCGTAAGGACCGATGAATTTTTTCAGTTCATCAATGTTGCTGTTTTCACAGCCAAGTCCCAGCACCAGCACACCGCCTGCATTGGGGTGGTTGATAAGGTCTGCCAGAATCTGGCGGGTGTTGTCCTGGTCATCCCCCATCTGGGAACAGCCGTAAGGATGAGGGAAGGCAGCAATGGCCTCAATGCTTCCCTGCACAAGGCTCTGGGCTTTTCTTTCAATGGCAGTAGCCACATTGTTGACACAGCCTACAGTAGGGATAATCCAGAGTTCGTTGCGTACGCCTGCCTTGCCGTCTGCACGGCGGTATCCCTGGAAGAACCGTTCTTCGGTAGGAGTAAGGACTGCGTCCTGTTTCTCATATTTATAAGTAAGCAAATCTCCCAGTCCCGTCTTCATATTGTGCACATGAATCCAGGAGCCGGCTTTTACCGCCTCTTTGGTAATCCCAATAGGATAGCCGTATTTGATAACCGGCTGATTTTCAGACAAATCTTCCAGAGCAAATTTGTGTCCCTGAGGAATATCCTCTGTGAGAATCAGTGTCTGATTTTCAATAGTAACTTCTGTTCCTGCCGCTAACGGACAAAGGGCAACTGCAACCTTGTCGGCAGGATGAATTTTGATATATTTCTGCATTTATATTCCTCCTAAAAATATACAAAGCCAGAAATGTAAGGGCTTACATTTAATGTACTGCCGAATCTCGAAAACGTCAATATGAATCTTATAAAAAAACAAAAAATATTAAAATTGCATAAAAAAACGCGTGTAAAATTGTAAAAAATTACAATGATAAAGGTTTTGCATTTTCTATAAAGGTTCGGTATAATAAAAAACAAGATGTAAGGGCTTACATCAAAATCCCGCAAAAAGCGGGAAAAAGAAAGTAGGAATTGTATGAACATCTATGATATTGCCAGGCTTGCAGATGTTTCTATCGCAACGGTTTCCAGGGTCGTCAATGACAGCCCAAAAGTCAGCGAAAAAACAAAGCAGAAAGTGCGGGCAGTCATGGAGGAACAGAATTACACACCTAATGTATTTGCCCGGGGACTTGGACTGAATTCCATGAAAACAGTGGGCATTGTCTGCCCCGATGTGTCAGATGCCTATATGGCAGAAGCGGTGGCTTACTTGGAGAAAAGCTTCCGAAACTATGGGTATGACTGTATTCTTTATTGCAGCGGTTATGAATATGAAAGCAAAGTAAAGTCTGTGCAGATGATACTCCGGAAAAAAATTGACGCGCTGGTACTGGTGGGCTCCCACTATGCAGGAGACGGAGGCGAAGAAGACATACGTTATTTAAGCGAAGCTGCAGAGAAAGCTCCGGTTTTTTTAATTAATGGGTATATCCGCTGCCCGGGTGTGTACTGTGTACTGTCTGAAAATTATCAGATTATGTATGACACTGTCTGCGCACTGACAGAGGCGGGCAGACAGCGGATATTGTTTCTCTATGATTCCCATTCTTACAGTGCTACACAGAAACTTTCAGGATATGAAGACGCACTGAGGGACAATGGTCTTCCCGTTGTGGAGGAACTGAAAATTTTTACGGAAAATAAAATAGCCACGGTCAGGGAAAACTTATTATCAAAAGAGGGACTTTCTTTTGATGCAGTGGTAGCTACGGATGACGGGCTTGCGGTGGGTGCATTGAAATATGCAAACAAAAAGCAGCTTCGGGTGCCGGAAGATGTGAATATCGTTGGGTTCAACAATTCAGAACTTGCCGTGTGCTGCGAGCCGGAATTGACTTCTGTAGACAGCCGCAGCGATGCGCTGTGCAAAACAGCCGCAGATTCGCTCATGCAGCTTCTGGAAGGCAAATCCATACGGCATAAGCGTTCTATCAGATGTCATCTGATAAAACGGGGAACAACAAATTTCTAAAACAGAAACAAAAGGAAGGGACAAGGAAGAATGAAAGGTTTAAAAAGAATTTTAGCAGCAGCTCTTTGTGTTACCGTAATTGCGGGCATGTCCGGCTGTGCTTCTTCCGTGACAGGAGGAAAGAGAATTATCCGTATTTCTCATGCACAGTCTGAAACCCACCCGGAACATCTGGGTCTTTTGAAATTTAAAGAGTATGTAGAAGAAAATCTGGGTGATAAGTATGAAGTACAGATTTTCCCAAATGAACTTCTGGGTTCTGCGCAGAAAGCCATTGAACTGACACAGACAGGCGCCATTGACTTCGTAGTGGCAGGTACTGCAAACCTGGAAACCTTTGCAGATGTATATGAGGTTTTCAGTATGCCATATCTGTTTACTTCAGAGGATGCCTATCATGAAGTTATGAATGATACAGATTATATGAACCAGGTGTATGCTTCTACAGACGAAGCCGGATTCCGCGTACTGACCTGGTACAATGCAGGAACCCGTAACTTCTATGCAACAAAGCCAATCCATACACCGGATGACCTGAAAGGCCTGAAAATCCGTGTACAGCAGTCACCAGCCAGTGTAAATATGGCCAAAGCCTTTGGTGCTGCCGCTTCTCCAATGAGTTTTGGTGAAGTTTATACAGCCATTCAGCAGGGTGTTATTGACGGCGCGGAGAACAACGAACTGGCTCTGACTAACAACAAACACGGAGAAGTTGCCAAATACTTCTCTTACAATAAGCATCAGATGGTGCCGGATATGTTAATCGGAAACCTGAAATTCTTAAACAGCTTAAGCGACGAAGAAAGAGAAGTTTTTGAGGAAGCTGCCAGACTGTCTACAGAAGTAGAACTGGAGGAATGGGATGTACAGGTAGAAGAGGCAAAGAAAATTGCCCAGGACGACATGGGTGTGGAATTTATTGATGTGGACATTCAGCAGTTTAAAGACAAAGTAGCCGGTGTGCAGGACGAGATGCTTAAGGAAAATCCGGACATTCAGGATTTGTATGACCGCATTCAGGAAATCAACGCGAAATACACAGATAAGGAGGCAGAGTAATGAACGTATTGCATAAAATCCGTAAAGGAATCGACCTGGTATTAAGCTGGGTCTGTGCAGCTCTGTTTGCACTGATGGTAATTGTGGGAACGTATCAGATTGTAGTTCGCTATTTTTTCAATAGCCCAAGTACTGTGTCAGAGGAACTTCTGACTTACAGCTTTACCTGGATGGCGCTTCTGGCTTCCGCTTACGTATTCGGGAAAAGAGACCATATGCGTATGGGATTTATTGCAGACAAATTAACAGGAACACCGAGAAAAGTGCTGGAAATCATAATTGAGATTCTGGTTATGTTTTTGGCAGGCAGTGTTATGGTGTACGGCGGCTGGAATATTATGGGGCTGACCATGACACAGGTGACTGCTTCTTTAGGGGTTCCTATGGGTGTTATCTATACGGTCGTTCCTCTTTCCGGTATTCTGATTGTCATCTACTCTATACTGAATATTGTAGATTTGGCTGCAGGATATGAAAGAGAACAGAGAGAAGTAAAGGAATAAGAGGGAGGAGAAGTATATGAATACAGCAATTATTTCAGGTCTGATTATTTTGGTCTTGCTGGTTATCATGCTGGTTGCCGGTGTGCCCATCGCCGTTGCGTTGGGAATTTCTTCCGTGTGTGCAATTCTTCCGGTTATGGATACCAGTGTTGCAGTTTTAACAGGAGCCCAGAGAATTTTTTCCGGTATCTCCGTATTCAGTCTGCTGGCCATTCCGTTTTTTATTCTGGCCGGAAACATCATGAACAAGGGCGGTATTGCAGTCCGTCTGATTAATCTTGCAAAACTGGTGACAGGACGTACACCAGGTGCTCTGGCACAGACAAACGTTCTGGCTAACATGTTGTTCGGTGCGATTTCCGGTTCCGGTACAGCGGCTGCTTCTGCTATGGGTTCTATTATCGGACCGATTGAAAAAGATGAGGGGTATGACCCGAACTTTTCCGCAGCAGCCAACATTGCAACAGCGCCTACAGGACTTCTGATTCCTCCAAGTAACGTTATGATTACCTTTTCTTTGGTGAGTGGAGGAACTTCGGTGGCAGCCCTTTTCATGGCAGGCTATATTCCCGGTATTCTTTGGGGTCTGGCTTGTATGATTGTTATTTATTTTATTGCCAAGAAGAGAAATTACAGAAGCAAACAGAAGTTTACATTTAAAGAAGCCATGAACATTATTTTTCAGGCACTTCCATGTTTGCTGTTGATTATTATTGTAATCGGTGGTATTATTGCTGGTGTATTTACAGCGACAGAAGGTTCTGTGGTTGCGGTTGTATACAGCTTATTGTTATCCTTGTTTGGATACAAATCCATTAAATTAAAAGATATTCCGGCTCTGTTAAAAGACAGTGCGGAGATGACAGGTATCATTATTTTCCTGATTGGTGTGTCCAGCATTATGTCCTGGGTTATGGCCTTTACCAATATCCCGACTCTGGTTTCCAACGGACTTTTAGCTATCAGTGACAGCAAGATTGTGATTCTTCTGATGATTAATATTATCCTGCTGATTGTAGGTACTTTTATGGATATGACACCGGCGTGTCTGATTTTCACACCGATTTTCCTTCCGGTTTGTACCGCACTGGGCATGAATACCATTCACTTTGGTATTATGCTGATTTTCAACCTGTGTATCGGAACCATTACACCTCCGGTTGGAACAACTTTGTTTGTAGGTGTAAAGGTAGGTAACGTTAAGATTGAAACCGTATTCAAACAGCTTCTGGTATACTTTGCCGCAATCTTTGTGGTACTGATGCTGGTAACTTATATCCCTCAGCTGAGTCTGTGGCTGCCTGGCCTTATGGGATATGTCTAAAATAAATTTATAAGGAGGCTGTTCATATGAAAGCATTTATGGACAAAGATTTTTTACTCAGTACAGAGACAGCACAGGAATTGTATCATAATTTCGCAGCGCAGGTTCCTGTACTGGACTATCACTGCCATATCAATCCTCAGGAAATCGCTGAGGACAGAAAGTTTGAGAACATTACACAGGTATGGCTTGGAGGCGACCATTACAAATGGCGTCAGATGCGTTCCAATGGTGTGGACGAATACTATATCACCGGAGACGCACCGGACAGAGAAAAATTTCAGAAATGGGCGGAAACTTTGGAAAAAGCTATCGGAAATCCGCTGTTTCACTGGAGTCACCTGGAACTGCAGAGATACTTTGGCTACACCGGTGTATTAAACGGAGAAACCGCAGAAGAAGTGTGGAACCTGTGCAATGCCAAATTGCAGGACGATTCCATGAGTGTAAGAAACCTGATTAAACAGTCAAATGTAACATTGCTTTGCACTACAGATGACCCCATTGATGATTTGAAATGGCACAAGGTTATCAAAGAAGATGAAACTTTTGATGTACAGGTGCTGCCTGCATGGAGACCGGACAAGGCTACCAATGTGGAAAAACCGGATTTCGTAGAATACCTTGGCAAACTGTCCCAGGTTTCCGGTGTGGAAATCAAAACGTTTGCAGACTTAAAAGAAGCCATTGCAAAGAGAATGGAATACTTTGACAGCATGGGCTGTTCTATTTCTGACCATGGTCTGGACTATGTCATGTATGCACCGGCCAGTGACGAAGAAGTAGAAAGAATTTTTGCAGACCGTCTGGCAGGAAAAGAAATCACAAAAGAAGATGCAGCAAAATACAAAACTGCATTTATGCTGTTCCTGGCAGGAAAATATGAAGAAATGAACTGGGTAATGCAGTTACACTATGGCTGTAAGAGAGATAACAACAAAGCTATGTACGCAAAACTCGGCCCGGATACGGGATTCGACTGTATCAGCAACTTTGCACCGGGCGAACAGCTTGCAGACTTCTTAAACGCAGTCAATGAAGCAAAAAACCTGCCAAAAACGATTTTATACAGCTTAAATCCGGGAGATGACGAATTAATCGGAACGATTCTGGGCTGCTTCCAGAACAGCGATGCTATCGGAAAAATTCAGCAGGGTTCTGCATGGTGGTTCAACGACAACAAAACAGGTATGATGAAGCAGATGACTTCTTTAGCAAATCTGGGTCTTCTGGGCAACTTCATCGGTATGCTGACTGATTCCAGAAGTTTCCTGTCTTATCCAAGACATGAGTACTTCAGAAGAATTATGTGCGAGCTTATCGGCGGCTGGGTAGAAAACGGAGAATATCCAAAGGATATGAAGAATCTGGAGAAAATTGTCAAAGGAATTTCCTATAATAATGCAGTGCGTTACTTCGGATTTGATTTGGAAACAAAATAAAAGACCTCAAAAGGGAAACTGTTTTGCGGCAGTTTCCCTTTTTTGTCGAAAGGGAAAGCATTTTTTTCTGGTATTTTGGAACAATGTATGCTAATATAAGACGAATATTAAAAAGTAAGGGAGAAAAACTGTGGAAAATCGTAAAATTATCCAAGTGGAAGAGAAAGTACCGCCAAAACTTTTGATTCCATTGAGTATTCAGCATATGTTTGCCATGTTTGGTGCGTCTGTGCTGGTTCCGTTTATTTTTGGCATTAATCCAGCCATTGTATTGTTTATGAATGGTGTGGGAACTCTGCTTTTCATTTTGATTACAAAAGGAAAAGCACCGGCCTACCTGGGCTCCAGCTTTGCTTTTATCGCTCCGGCCAGCATTGTTATCAGCAAGTTTGGTTACGAATATGCCCTGGGCGGTTTCGTGGCTGTGGGATTCTGCGGCTGTATCCTGGCACTGGTTATTTACAAATTCGGTTCGGACTGGATTGATGTGGTATTGCCTCCTGCGGCTATGGGGCCGGTGGTTGCCCTGATTGGTCTGGAGTTGTCCTCTACGGCAGCCAGCAATGCAGGGATGTTGGACGAGAAACTGAAAAGCGGCAATGTCATTGTCTTTCTGGTAACGCTGGGTGTAGCCGTGTTTGGCTCTGTGGTATTTCGGAAATTCCTTTCTGTTATTCCTATCCTCATTGCTATTATTGCTGGTTATGTTGCAGCCATTGCCTGCGGTATCGTAGACTTTACTGCAGTGTCAGAGGCTTCTCTTTTTGCATTGCCGAATTTCAGCACACCGAAGTTTGACATGCAGGCCATTGTCATTATCCTTCCGGTGATTCTGGTTGTAACTTCCGAGCATATCGGACACCAGATTGTAACAGGAAAAATCGTGGGAAGAGATTTGCTGAAAAATCCAGGTCTGCACCGCTCGCTGTTTGCAGATAACTTTTCTACCATGATATCCGGTTTTATCGGCTCTGTGCCCACAACCACCTATGGGGAGAATATCGGTGTTATGGCCATGACCCGTGTGTACAGCGTGTATGTTATCGGCGGAGCAGCCGTGCTTTCCATTATCTGCTCCTTTATCGGAAAGCTGACAGCGCTCATCAATACCATTCCGGGTCCGGTTATCGGAGGAATTTCCTTCCTTCTGTATGGTATGATTGGTACTTCCGGTATTCGTATTCTGGTAGACGGAAGAGTGGATTACGGCCGTTCCAGAAACCTGGCGCTTACCTCTGTAATTTTTGTCACAGGACTTTCCGGAATTACGGTGAGCATCGGAGAAATCGAATTAAGAGGCATGGTACTGGCCTGTATCGTGGGTATGGCACTGAGCCTTATCTTCTATGTACTGGATAAGCTGAAGCTGACCAATGACAGGGAAGAAGCATAAAGGTTTACTATTTATATGGAAGAAACAGAAAAGACACTTCGCGATGAGGTGTCTTTTTTCTGTGATTTTTTTGCTATTTGTCTAATTCACCCAGTTCCTTTGCTGCTGTTTCCAGATTCTCGCGAATGGAGAGAGCCTGAGGACAGACCGTTTCGCATTTGCCGCATTTTTTACACTGGTCGGCTCTTGCGGATTCTTTCATGTCTGTAAAATAAGCATGCTTTGTTTTGGCATCGTTTCCGTACATGGACCATTCGTTCCAGATACGGAAGTTCCCCGGGATATCTACGCCAAAGGGGCAGGGCATGCAGTAGGCACAGCCGGTACAGCCGTTTTTCGTTCTCTGGCGGATGGCAGCTGCCACATCAGCAACCACTTCTTTTTCCTGAAGAGAGAGAGGTGTAAAGTCTGTAAAGGTGTCCAGATTGTCTTTTACCTGCTCCATGGTGGACATACCGCTCAAAACAACCTTTACGTTTGGTTTGCTGGCCACCCAGCGAAGAGCCCAGGATGCAAGGCTGCAAAGAGGATCAAAGTCTGTAAACCGGACAGAAATTTCCTGTGGAAGAGAAGCTAAAGCGCCGCCTTTTACCGGTTCCATAATGACCAGAGGAATTCCCAGCTCTTCTGTCAGTTCATAGCCCCGGTCACCAGCCTGGATTTCTGTGTCAATGTAATTGTACTGAATCTGACAGAAATCCCAGTCTCTGTAGGTGAGAATCTTTTTAAAGGTATCAAAATCGTCATGGAAGGAGAAACCAAGAAAGCGGATTTTCCCCTGCTGTTTCATGTCCTCCAGAAATGGAATCACACCTAAATCCAGCACCTGCTGCCATTTTTCCTTGTCCAGACAGTGAATCAGATAAAAATCCACATAGTCGGTCTGGAGACGTTCTAATTGTTTGTAAAAAATTTTTTTCACGTCTTCCGATGTTTTTATATCCCACATGGGAAGTTTGGTAGCCAGATAAAAGGATTCCCTGGGGTATTTTTTCAAGGTACGTCCCAGAAAGGGTTCGCTTTCCCCGTTGTGATAGGGGTAGGCTGTGTCTATGTAGTTCACTCCGGCTTTTATAGCGGTGTCCAGAAGTTTTTGGGCTTCTTTTTCGTTAATGGTGCCATCTGTATTCTGGGGAAAGCGCATACAGCCAAATCCCAGAAGAGAGGGAGAGACTCCCAGTTTTTCAAATTTGCGATATTCCATATGTTACCTCCTCATGTGTTGTAGGTTATCGTTCTCTTTATTTTATCATTGTATGAGAAAAAAGGACAGATAGAAAAGAAAAATTGTACAGGAAAAAATAAGAAACAGGCAGATATAGGAAAAGGATATACCCGCCTGTTTTTGAAATATTTTTTAATTATTTGCTGCAGTTACAGGTATTGTCTTTGCAGGATGCCTTACAGGGCATATCAAACGCCGGATTAAAGGCATAGAAGTTGTTGGAATCCAGGTCTTCCTGAACGCTTCTTAAAACTTCACCGAAACGCTGAAAATGAACGATTTCTCTGGCGCGGAGGAATTTGATGGGGGCAATGACATCAGGGTCATCAATCAGGCGCAGAATGTTGTCGTAAGTGGTTCGAGCCTTTTGTTCTGCTGCCATATCCTCAAATAAATCCGTGATAGGGTCGCCCTTGGACTGAAATTCACAGGCGTTGAAAGGAATTCCCCCTGCCGCCTGTGGCCAGATACCTACTGTATGGTCCACATAATAGGGGGCAAAACCGGATTTTTCAATTTCTTCCATAGAGAGGTTGCGGGTAAGCTGGTGAACAATGGTGGCTACCATTTCCAAATGCCCCAATTCTTCGGTTCCGATATCCGTCAATGTTCCCATAGCTATCCGGTTGGTCATGGCGAATCGCTGGGACAGATATCGCATGGAGGCGCCCATTTCTCCGTCAGGGCCGCCATATTGGCTGATAATCACCTGCGCTGCTCTGGCATCAGGTTTTTTGATATTGATAGGAAACTGCAGTCGTTTTTCATAATTCCACATCTTTTAACACACTCCTTCCCAAGGCCAGGGCTGCATGACCCAATCCCAGCACTGTCTGCAGTTTTCGCTGTCGCTGTCCAGTGTGAGAGGACCGAAGCGGGCTGCATATTCTTTCAGAAGCTCTTTCCGGAGCGCTGTATTTTCACAAAAATAAGCCATAGCATCGTCGTCGTCCGGGTGGGTATCCAGATAAAGAGTCATGTCGTTCACTGCGAAACTGACCTGGTTAATCATAGAGAAAAGTTCCGCCTGAGAACAGGAACGGGGATTTTTCATCGTCTGACACCTCGCTTTCCGCAAAATGGTTTGCAAAGTTCCGGAAAAATAGTACCCATGGGAAATGCTTTGCATAAATCAAAAACAGTAGAGAACTGCTGGCAGGGAACATAGGCCATAGTAAGAGGCAAATGGTCCGCATGTGTGTAAATTCCTGTATTGTCTACCCGGTCTGAGCAGCCGCAGCCTGAAGAAACCGGAGCGCTTTTCCGGACAGCCTCACGGGGCATAACCCGGCAGGAACGGCAGGCATTATAATGCATTCGATAATTATCCATGATTCAAACCTTTCTGTCTATGTTTTCACAGAACAAAGAGAGAGTTCTGTTACATTCTTATTTTATGGCAATCTGGTAAAAAAGTGAGAAAAAGTATTGACTTTTTGGATAACATCCATTATAGTACAAATATAGATTAAACAAATGTTTAATTGTTAAAGAAATATTGAATGAGAAAGGAGTACTTATCATGAAAAAAACTTATAAAATCGAAGTAGACTGCGCAAACTGTGCAAATCTGATGGAGGAAGCTGCAAAGAAAACAGCCGGTGTTGCAAATGCAACGGTAAACTTCATGGCACTGAAAATGATTGTGGAGTTTGAAGAAGGCCAGGAACCGAAAAAGGTTATGAAAGAAGTTTTAAAGGCATGTAGAAAAGTAGAGCCTGACTGTGAAATTGAGTTTTAAACAAAGATGATAAGGGTGTGGGGATGCTGCGGTAAGTGCATCCCCTTCAAAATTTAAAAAAGATAAGAAATTCCTATACAAAAAAAGTAGATATGGGATATAATAAAGCGAAAGGAGAAAATTATGAGTAAAAAGCAGAAAAAAATGCTGATACGAATTGTGATTACGGCTGTGATGGTTCTTATTCTGCAGTTTATATCTGTGTCGGGTCTGCTGCAGCTGGCTTTGTATCTGGCTGCTTACCTGATAATCGGATATGATATTTTAAGAAAAGCGGGGAAGGGAATTTTAAACCGCCGGGTATTTGATGAGAACTTTCTTATGGCCATTGCCACAGTAGGAGCTTTTGCTCTGGCAATTTATTCCGGAAGCGGAGATTATAACGAAGCCATTGCGGTTATGCTGTTTTACCAGATTGGTGAATTGTTCCAGAGTTATGCAGTAGGCAAAAGCCGGAGAAATATCAGTGCACTTATGGATATCCGGCCGGATTATGCCAACATAGAGCGGGACGGGAAATTGGAAAAAACAGACCCGGACGAGGTGGCTGTAGACAGTATTATTGTGGTGCAGCCGGGAGAAAAAGTACCTCTGGACGGCATTGTTTTAGAGGGAACTTCCAGCTTAAATACCAGCGCTCTGACGGGAGAAAGTCTTCCAAGGGATGTAAAAGCGGGCGACGAGATTATCAGCGGCTGCATTAATATGACGGGCGTGCTGCGAATCAGAACCACAAAGGAATTTGAGGAATCTACAGTTTCTAAAATTCTGGAACTGGTGGAAAACTCCAGTTCACGGAAATCCAAATCCGAGAACTTTATTACCAAATTTGCCAGAGTTTATACGCCGGCTGTCTGCTATGGAGCCCTGGCTCTTGCCGTGCTTCCGCCGCTGATTCAGCTGCTGTTTCTGGGGCAGGAGGCTGCTTGGAGCATGTGGATTTACCGTGCGCTGACTTTCCTGGTTATCAGCTGTCCCTGTGCACTGGTTATCAGTATTCCGCTCAGTTTTTTTGCCGGTATCGGCGGAGCCAGTAAAGCGGGTGTACTGATTAAAGGTTCGAATTACATGGAAACACTGTCTCAGGCGAAATATGTGGTTTTTGATAAAACAGGAACTCTGACCCAGGGAGTCTTTGAGGTCACGGGAATTCATCACAATAAGATGGAAGAGGCCAAGCTTTTAGAATATGCCGCTTTGGCAGAATGTGCGTCTTCTCATCCTATCAGTAAGAGTCTTCAGAAGGCTTATGGAAAAGAAATTGACAGAAGCCGGGTAGAGGACATTCAGGAAATCAGCGGAGAAGGAATCCTGGCAAAAGTAGACAAAAGAGAAGTGGCAGCCGGAAACAGTAAGTTAATGAAACGTCTGGGAATTGCATATCGTGACTGTCACAAAGTGGGAACCATTATTCATATGGCTGTGGACGGGGCTTATGCGGGACACATTGTAATTTCCGATGTTATAAAGCCAAATGCGGAAAAAGCAGTCAAAAGGCTGAAAAAATCAGGCGTGGAAAAAACCGTTATGCTCACCGGAGATGCGAAAGCAGTAGCCGAACAGGTTGCGGAAACACTTGGGATTGATGAAGTTTACAGCGAACTTCTGCCTGCAGGAAAAGTGGAAAAGGTAGAAGAACTGTTGGCGAAGAAAGGGACAAAAGCGAAGCTGGCCTTTGTGGGAGATGGTATCAATGACGCTCCGGTGCTGACACGGGCAGATATCGGAATTGCCATGGGCGCCATGGGCTCTGATGCAGCCATTGAAGCTGCAGACGTGGTATTGATGGATGATGACCCGATGAAGATTTCAAAGGCCATCCGGATTTCCAGAAAATGTCTGGGTATTGTATACCAGAATATTGTGTTTGCCCTGGTGATTAAATTTGCCTGTCTGGGACTGGGGGCCCTGGGAATTGCCAATATGTGGTTTGCCATATTTGCTGACGTAGGCGTTATGGTGATTGCGGTACTGAATGCCATCCGGGCTCTGCGCGTGCAGAATCTTTAGTACAAAAGAGGGAGATTGAAATGAAACTAAGTGAATTACAAATCGGAAGTACGGCCACCATACTTGCCGTAGGAGGAACCGGGGCTTTGCGCCAGCACTTCCTCGATATGGGGCTGATACAGGGAACCGAGGTCACGGTTGTAAAGTATGCGCCTATGGGAGACCCCATAGAACTGCGCATACACGGCTACGAACTGACCATACGTCTGGAAGATGCCGGGAATATTGAGATTAGCAAAGCTCATGAGCCCAAAGCGGCAACGGTGAAAAAGCCGGGACCGGAAAAACATCATCCCGGATACGGAGAAGGGGGAAAATATCACGACAGAAAGCAGGAAAATCCTTTGCCGGAGAGTGAAACCCTGACCTTTGCCCTGGTGGGAAACCAGAACTGCGGAAAAACTACGCTGTTTAATCAGTTGACTGGTGCCAAGCAGCATGTGGGAAATTTTCCGGGTGTGACTGTGGACCGCAAGGACGGCATTATCCGGGGGCATGCC
Source organism: Blautia acetica (assembly GCF_038739805.1). Taxonomy (NCBI): domain Bacteria; kingdom Bacillati; phylum Bacillota; class Clostridia; order Lachnospirales; family Lachnospiraceae; genus Blautia; species Blautia acetica. Next base: position 165,752 of record NZ_JBBEWO010000001.1, read on the forward strand.
AACACACTGATTACGGATTTGCCGGGAATTTATTCCATGTCACCTTACAGCAGTGAGGAAATAGTTACCCGTGAATTTGTTATCGGAGAAAAGCCAAAAGGCATTATCAATATTGTGGATGCTACCAATATTGAGCGAAATCTCTATCTGACCATGCAGCTTTTGGAATTGGGATTTCCCATGGTTGTGGCATTGAATATGATGGATGAGCTGAGAGAAAACGGCGGTTCTGTCATGGTGAACGAAATGGAGGCAGCCCTTGGCGTGCCGGTGATTCCCATTTCTGCGGCAAAGGGAGAAGGCATTGAAGAATTAATCCGCCATGCCATTCATGTGGCGAAATACCAGGAAAAGCCTTTGAAGATGGATTTTTGCAGCAAAGAAGAAGGGATTCACCGGGGAATTCATGCCGTCATGCACCTGATTGAGGACCATGCCGGACAGGCAGGTATTCCCGTCCGGTTTGCGGCCAGTAAGGTAATGGAGGGAGACGGTAAGCTGTTGGAACAGCTGCATCTTACCGAGCAGGAGAAAAATCTTCTGGAAGATATTGCCAGACAGACGGAAGTAGAAACAGGTATGGATCGCGCGGCTGCTGTGGCGCAAATGCGGTTTAGCTACATTGAGGATGTGTGCAGCGGAACCATCATCAAGCCCAAGGAAAGCAAGGAGCGTATCCGAAGCCGGAAAATGGACCATTTCCTCACCGGAAAATATACAGGAATCCCTGCTTTTATTGGCATTATGGGAATTGTGTTCTGGCTTACTTTTAATGTCATTGGTGCATTTTTGCAGGGCCTTTTGGAAAATGGAATCACAGCCCTGACTGAGCTGGCGGATAAGGCTATGACAGCAGCTCATGTGAACAGTGTGATACATTCCCTTATAATTGACGGTATTTTCAACGGTGTGGGCAGTGTGCTCAGCTTCCTGCCTATTATTGTGACCTTGTTTTTCTTTCTGTCTATTCTGGAGGACAGCGGTTATATGGCAAGGGTGGCCTTTATTATGGATAAACTGCTGCGTAAGCTGGGGCTTTCCGGCAGAAGTATTGTTCCCATGCTCATTGGATTCGGATGTACTGTACCGGGCGTTATGGCCAGCCGGACTCTTCCTTCCGAGAGGGACAGAAAGATGACCATTTTGCTGACACCGTTTATGAGTTGTACGGCAAAACTTCCCATTTATGCTTTTTTCACGGCTGCCTTCTTTCCAAAGTATGAAGCGCTGGTTATGATTTGCCTGTATGTGTTTGGGATTGTTATGGGAATTGTCATGGCGCTGGTATTCAAGAAAACAGCATTTAAGGGAGAAGCTGTGCCCTTTGTTATGGAGCTTCCCAATTACCGTATGCCGGGAGCGAAAAATGTGGGACATCTTCTGTGGGATAAGGCCAAGGATTTCCTGCAGAGGGCCTTTACCGTTATTTTTGTCGCTACCATTGTCATTTGGTTTTTGCAGAATTTCGATACCGGACTGAATATGGTATCAGATTCTCAGGACAGTATTCTGGCACTGGCAGCCGGCTGGCTGGCGCCTTTGTTTGCACCGGTGGGATTTGGAGACTGGAGAGTTGTGACTGCCTTAATTTCCGGTTTCCTGGCAAAAGAAAGCGTGGTTTCCTCGCTTACTGTATTGTTCGGAAGTACCGCCGTTTTACAGAGCAGCCTGAGCATTGCCGGAGCGGCAGCCCTTCTGGTGTTCTGCCTGTTGTACACTCCCTGCGTAGCAGCCATTGCTTCGGTGAAACGCGAGCTGGGCGGCAAATGGGCAACAGCCATGGTACTGGGCCAGTGTGTGATTGCCTGGATAGCAGCCTTTGTGATTTACCAAATTGCGCTGTTGTTTTAGGGATTTTTAGAAAAAGATACTTACATAGAGAAGTGAATACAGGAGAAGCTGCCGCGTGCAAGAACTGCTATGCGACAGCTTCTTCGCTTTTATCCGAACAAATGCTCAATCAGAATTTTAAGACCAATGAGAATCAGAATGATACCTCCGGCAATTTCAGCGTATTTTCCTAATTTTCCGCCTATCCGGTTCCCCAGAAATACAGCAGCGAAGCTGATGACAAAGGTAGTGGCGGCAATAAGACAGACGGCAGGCAGAATGCTTACCTGCAGGAAGGCAAAGCTGATACCTACAGCCAGGGCGTCAATGCTGGTAGCAATGGCAAGGAGCAGCACCTCTTTTCCGGAAATGCTGTCCACGCAGGCTTCGCATTCGGCCCCGGCTTCTTTGGATTCCCGAATCATGTTAAGACCGATAAATCCCAGTAAAAAAAAGGCAATCCAGTGATCCACAGAGGTAATCAGGGCCTCAAAATGGGTGCCCACCCACCAGCCCAATAAGGGCATAAGTCCCTGAAAGAGACCGAAAGCCAGAGCCAGTAAAAAGGCATATTTTTTTACGTTTTTTTTCAGGGAGATTCCCTTGGCAAAGGAGACGGCACAGGCATCCATGGCAAGTCCCACTCCTACAAAAAATACGGCTGTTAAACTCATAATGGTTCCTCCTTTTTTCATTTCAGGTATATGGATAAGGCAGTGCGCCTGCTTCGGGCAAATAAAAAGAGACTTGTCCACACAAAATCTGCGTGGATAAGTCTCGTTATTACCCATAATTGAAAATATGAGATGTATTTCCAACTATCTGCATATAAAAGACCGGGAATAAATCCTCTGGTTTTATATACAGACCGACAAAACACAGCCAGTAAATTTTGCCGGTTACACTGCACCAGATGAAAGGTTCATCAATATGTTGATACAGTGACTTCTGACGAAGCTAACTACTCCCTTATACAACTTTAGTATCATAACGGATAAAAACATAATTGTCAATAGAAACAGCAGGAAGTTTATAATTGTATGCAGGAAATCTCCATCATTTCTTCAATCATTTTATGAAGGGTTTGTGCCTTTCTGGAAAGACTGGCGCGATAGTAAGTTTCCTTGCCGTCTCTTCGGGATTCAATCAGTCCGCTGCTGCGCAGAAGGCGAAGGTGATGAGCTACAGCAGGACTGCTCATTTCCATCATGGCAGAAATATTAATTACACATTCTTCACAATGACATAAAATCCAAAAAATGCGGATACGCGTAGGATCGCTTAACTGTTTGAAAATGGAAGATACAAGTTCAAAATTTTCTGTGGCAGGCATGTGATTTAAAAGCTGCTCTTTTGACTGTCCATGCTGATGTGGTAGTGTCGTGTGTTCCATAGTAAAATCCTCCTTACATTCTGTTATATAGTGTAACATAGATTTCCCGTTTGGAAAACACCCTTGCATAAAGCAGCCTGTTTTTGTTAAAATAAAATCAGGCAATACAAAAAGGTGATGATTTGATATTTATGAAACGCATTTTAAAGAAGACATGGGCAGTACTCAGATATAATTTAGGAAGTCTGCTTTTATTTGAAACCGGGTACAGAATTGCTTCTTTTTTTCTGGTTATGCAGCTGACCCACAGAGCAGTGAATTTTTCTTTGAAAAAACAGGAATTCAGTTATCTGACGGCGGAAAATTTTGTGCGTTTTCTCTCTTCTCCGCTGTCGATTCTGCTTTTGCTGTTTTTACTGCTGCTTATTCTTCTGCTTTTTCTGATTGAAGTTTCCAGTCTGTTGTCCGGTTTCCTCTGTTCTTATCAGAAGCAGAAAATTTATGCCAGTGATATGCTGCTTTTAGGCATTAAGAGAACTTTTGCTTTTTTGAGACACAGCCGGATATCCTGGATTTTTGGGGCGGCTCTTAGCGCACCGTTTTTCACTGCTTATTTTGTGGCCAGAGAAATTTCTTATATTCGGGTGCTGGAATTTACGGCCATTCAGATTTACAAGGCGGTAAAGCCTTCGTTTCTCCTGTATCTGGCTGTGGGCATTTTGCTTTTGATTTCTTTTCTCTGTGTTTTCACTCTGCCCTATGCCGTTCTGGAAAAGGAAAAGAACAGGCGGGCCATGCAAAGAGGCCTGGAACTGCTGCAAAAACAGTGGAAAAAGACACTGTCCGGCTTTCTTGTACTCCATGTGCTGATGGCAGTCTTTATTGCGGCAGTCTATCTTGCCGCTATGGCGGTTATGACAGTCTGGGTGTTTCTCCGCGTGACCGGAGGAGAGAAGGTGACCCGGGTACTGATTTACAGCGGAGACGTGAATATGGCGCTGGGGGTCTTTGCAGGGGCTGTGCAGCTTACCGTAAGCCTGGCTTTTGTGTATGTGCTTTACGCCAGGTTTCATGTGCAGTCTAAAGAAGAAGTGGCGCTTTACCGGCTGATGGAGCACTATGCCTGGTTTTCCAAAGTGGGAAGGAGAAAGGCGGCGGCCATACTGACCGCAGTATTTGTACTGTGTGAGGGAGGATATCTGGGACTCTTGGCAGCGGGGCATGATGTTTCTCTGGATACGCTCACTGCGGATATGGGGATTACGGCTCACAGAGGCGGGGCCAGAATGGCCCCGGAAAATACCATAAGCGCCCTGGCTTATGCCATAGATGCAGGCGCAGACTGGGCGGAAATTGATGTGCAGGAGACAAAAGACGGAAAGCTGATACTCCTGCATGACGATTCCCTGAAACGGACGGCAGGGGTCAATAAAAAGGTCTGGGAGATGACACTGGCCCAGATCGAAAAGCTGGACGCAGGCTCCAGTTTTCACCAGAAATTCCGGGGAGAAAAAATCCCGACTCTGGAGGAGGTCTTAAAATTTTGCAAAGGAAGACTGGACTTAAATATAGAGATTAAGTATAATGGTAAAAACAGAGGAATTGTTCATAAGGTTGTCCGCGCAATTCGGGAAAATGGTTTTGAGGATTATTGTGTGGTGACTTCTATGAATTATGGATTCCTGGAGCAGATAAAGGAGACGGCTCCGGAAATCCGTACGGGATACATTATGACAATGACATACGGCAGCACAGCCAACATTACGGCCGCTGATTTTTTCAGCGTGAAGCACACTTATGTGACAGAGTCGTTTGTAAAAGAAGCTCATGGAATGGGGAAAGAGATTCATGCGTGGACAGTGAATTACAGGGGAGATGTCCGGCGCATGATAGATATGGGAGTGGACAATATCATTACAGACGACCCGGTTATGGTGCGGAAGGTGCAGGGCCGGGAAAGCGGCAGTCAGACCGGGTACCGGGAACTGCTGGGCTATGCCCTTGGAATTTAGCGGGAGGAAGTAAATGCCAAAAAAAGAAAAAAAGGGGAAAGTGTTCAAGGCAGAGTATTATGATTTCAATCTGGTGGCAGTCGTTATTCTGCTGATTTGCTTTGGACTGGTTATGCTTTATAGTACCAGCGCTTATACGGCGTTGGTGAAAGATAATAATGACATGGCGTATTTTGCCAAGCAGGCTATTATCAGTGCCTGCAGTATCGTAGGCGCGCTGGCAGTCTCAAAGCTGGATTACCATTTGCTGTACTATGTCAGCGGAATGATTTACTGGGTTTCTATGGGACTGATGGCTTTGGTAAAATTCAGCCCTATGGGAGTCGAGGTAAACGGCGCCAAAAGATGGCTGAATTTCGGTATCGATGCGCTGCAGTTTCAGCCTGCAGAGGTGGCAAAGATTGCGGCCATTACGTTTATTCCCTGTCTGATTATGAAGATGGGAAAAGAGGTGGCTACAAGAAAAGGCTTCTGGAAGCTCATGGCTTACGGAGGCGGCCTGGCGGCGGCAGCGTTGATTTTTACCGATAACCTGAGTACCGCCATCATCATCGGCGCTATTACCGGATTTATGATTTTCATTGCCCACCCCAATCAGAAAATGTTTCTGCGTATCATTCTGGTTCTGGCAGTGCTGCTGCTAGTGGGAAGAATTGTTCTGCAGATGACACTGGGAGATATGCAGCTGGATATGACCAATGTGGACAGCTTCCGTCTGAAGCGTGTGCTGGTATGGCTGAATCCGGAGCAGTATTCTTCTGCCGGAGGTTATCAGATTATGCAGGCCTTGTATGCCATTGGAAGCGGGGGCTTTTTTGGCAAGGGACTGGGGAACAGTGTACAGAAGCTGGGGCCTGTACCAGAGGCGCAGAATGATATGATTTTCTCCATCGTGTGCGAGGAACTGGGTGTATTCGGCGGTCTGGTTATTATTGTGCTGTTTGGCTATCTGTTGTACCGCCTGTTCTTTATTGCCCAGAATGCCAGGGATTTTTACGGTTCTTTGATGGTCAGCGGAATTATGGTGCACATTGCTTTGCAGGTTATTTTAAATATCTGCGTTGTGTTAAACTGGATACCCACCACCGGAATCACCCTTCCTTTTGTCAGTTACGGCGGTACGTCCATTGTGTTTTTGATGGCAGAGATGGGCATTGCCCTCAGCGTTTCCAGACAGATTTATTTTGGAAAATAAAAGGGTTGACAAACAGGGGCAAAGAGGATATACTTTGAACATCAAAATAATAAAGCAAACAATTCCATGGCAATGGAAAAAAATAAGTAATTTAAAGGAGACAGAAAACGATGTTAGAAAAAATGAGAGAAATTATTGCAGAACAGTTAAATTGTGATGGAGACAGCATTACCCCGGAAACTTCCTTTAAAGAAGATTTGGGAGCAGATTCTCTGGATTTATTTGAACTGGTTATGGCGCTGGAAGATGAATATTCCATTGAAATTCCTTCTGAGGAGCTGCAGGAACTGACTACCGTAGGTTCTGTAATCGAATATCTGAAAACAAAAGGTGTAGAAGAATAAAAAAAGAGGCTGCTGCATGAAGTGCAGAAGAAAATCCGGCACTTCATGGAACAGCCCATATTTTTAGGTTAATATTTTGAATAACAAAATATTTTATATACAAAGGAGTGTGCAATGGGAAAGACAGCGTTTCTATTTCCGGGACAAGGCGCCCAGTATGTAGGCATGGGCAGAGATTTTTATGAAAATATGGCGGTGTGCAGACAGGTGATGGACCTGGCCGGACAAATGGCAGGACTGGATGTGAAGAAAATCTGCTTTGAAGAAAAGGAGAAAATTCATATTACCGAATACACCCAGATTGCTATGGTGGCCGTAGAGGCAGCCATTTTGAAAGCTTTGGAAGAAGAGGGGATATTTCCGGAGGCAGCCGGAGGATTGAGCCTGGGAGAATATGGAGCTGTGCTTGCAGCCGGGGTGATGTCTCTGGAGGATGTTTTTTCTCTGGTGCGCAAGCGGGGCATTTATATGCAGGAAGCCGTTCCTTTTGGCGGGGCTATGGCAGCGGTGCTGGGACTTTCCGGGAAGCAGGTGGAAGACATCTGTGAGGCAGAGCCGGGTATGGTGTCTGTAGCCAATTACAACTGTCCGGGACAGGTGGTGATTACCGGAGCCTCTCAGGCTGTGGAAGAAGTTGCCGAAAAGCTGAAAAAAGCAGGAGCCAGAAGAGTGCTTCCCCTACAGGTATCCGGGCCTTTTCATTCTCCCATGCTTGCGGAAGCAGAAGAAAAGTTAAGAAGCGCTTTGCAGGAAATCAAGGTGCAGAAGCCGGGGATTCCTTATACCGCCAATGTGACGGCGCAGTATGTAAGAGAGGCCGGTGAGGTGAAAGAACTTCTGGCTCGTCAGGTCTCTGCTCCGGTACGGTGGCAGCAGTGTGTGGACACCCTTCTGTCTGATGGTGTAGAGACTTTTGTAGAAGTAGGACCGGGAAAAACCCTCACCGGATTTGTGCGGAAAATAGACAAAAATGCCAGGGTACTGCAAGTGCAGACCATAGAAGATTTTCAAAATCTGGTAAATATCTGGAAAGAAAGGTAGGAAATTGGAGTGATGTTAGAAGGAAAAGTGGCATTGGTAACCGGAGGCGGCAGAGGCATTGGACGCGCCATTGCCCTAAAGCTGGCTGCATACGGGGCGGCTGTGGCGGTAAATTACTGCGGCTCTAAGGAAAAAGCGGAAGAGGTGGCAGACTTGATTTTAAAAAACGGAGGAAAAGCCAAAGTCTATGCCTGTAATGTAGCAGATTTTCAGGCTAGTAAAGAGATGACAGAGCAGGTGATAAAGGATTTTGGGGGGCTGGATATTCTGGTCAACAATGCAGGCATTACCAGGGATAATCTGCTGATGAAGATGTCAGAAGAAGAGTTCGACATGGTTCTCAATACCAATTTAAAGGGAACCTTTCACACCATGCGCCATGTGTCCCGGTATATGTTAAAGCAGAGAAAAGGAAAGATTATCAATATTTCTTCTGTGTCCGGGATTCTGGGAAATGCAGGACAGGCCAATTATGCAGCCAGCAAAGCCGGGGTTCTGGGTCTTACAAAGACAGCGGCAAGGGAGCTGGCCTCCCGGGGTATTACAGTAAATGCCATTGCGCCGGGATTTGTGGAAACCGACATGACAAAGGTGCTGAAAAAGGAAGTTCAGGAGGCAGCCTGCAGCCAGATTCCCCTGGGACATTTTGGAAAAGCAGAGGACGTGGCGGAAATGGCTGCATTTCTGGCTTCGGATAAGGCAGCTTATATTACGGGACAGGTATTTTGTGTAGACGGCGGCATGAGCATGTAGGAGGAAAAAATGAGAAGAGTAGTTATAACCGGAATGGGAGCCATTACACCTCTTGGGTTAAATGTGGAGGAATACTGGCAGGGATTAAAAGAAGGGCACACAGCCTTTGGTGAAATCACAAAGTTTGACAGCAGTGCATATAAAGTACATTTGGCAGCCGAAGTGAAAGGCTTTCAAGGAAAAGAATATATGGATTTTAAGGCGGCAAAGCGTATGGAACTTTTCTGCCAATATGCGGTGGCAGCAGCAAAAGAAGCGTTGGAACAATCGGGGCTTGATATGGAACAGGAAGATGCTTACCGGGTGGGCTGTTCCATTGGGTCCGGCATTGGAAGTCTGCAGACAGTAGAACGGGAACACCAGAAGCTTTTGGAAAAAGGGCCCAATCGTGTGAATCCCCTTATGGTGCCCATGATGATTTCCAACATGGCGGCAGGTAATGTGTCCATTCAGTTCGGACTGAAAGGCAAAAGTCTGAATGTGGTGACAGCCTGTGCATCCGGCACCCACTGTATCGGCGAAGCGTATCGGAGTATACAGGCCGGAGACGCGGAAGTAATGGTAGCAGGCGGCGCAGAATCCTGCATTACCCCGGTGGGTGTGGCAGGTTTTTCCGCCCTGACCGCCTTGTCTGTATCTGCAGACCCCAAACGCTGTTCCATTCCTTTTGACAGGGAAAGAGACGGATTTGTCATGGGCGAAGGAGCCGGAGTTCTGGTACTGGAGGAGTTGGAGCATGCCAAAAAGAGAGGGGCAACGATTCTGGCAGAAGTGTTGGGGTACGGCGCTACCAGCGATGCTTATCACATTACCTCACCCAGAGAAGACGGCGAAGGGGCAGCTAAGTGCATGGAATACGCCTTGAAAGAGGCGGGTATTCCTTTGGAAAAGATTTCTTATATCAATGCCCACGGAACTGGAACACACCACAATGATTTGTTTGAGACAAGAGCCATTAAGAAACTCTTTGGTGAGCATGCTTATGAAATGAAAGTCAATTCCACAAAATCCATGATTGGGCATCTTCTGGGTGCAGCAGGAGCTGTGGAAGCCATTGCCTGTGTAAAGGAAATACAGGAAAATTATATACATGAGACCGCAGGATGGCAGGTGCCGGATGAGGACTGTGATTTGGATTATGTAACCGGACAGGGCGTGGAAACGGAAGTGAACTATGCACTGAGTAATTCTCTGGGATTTGGCGGACACAATGCCAGCCTGCTTCTGGGCGAATATGGAAAGGACTGAAAACATGGAATTGGAGAAAATAAAAGAGCTGATTCAGGCGGTGAGCCAGTCAGATTTAACCCGCTTTTACATGGAAGATGGGAACCTGAAAATTTCCATGAAGGCAGGAAAAAAGACCGTGGTAAAAGGGGTAAAAGACCCCATACAGGAGGAAAAAGAGACAGAAGAAATTCCCTCTTTTAAGGAACAGAGAACCGTTAAGGCCCCTCTGGTGGGAACCTTTTACAATGCCCCTTCTCCCGGTGCAAAGGTCTTTGTACAGGAGGGGGACAGCGTGAAGAAAGGCCAGGTATTGGGAATCATTGAAGCCATGAAGCTGATGAATGAGATTGAGGCAGAAGAAGACGGTGTGATTGAGAGAATTCTGGTCTCCAATGCGTCCATGGTGGAGTATGGACAGCCGTTATTTGTTATGAAATAGGAGGACGTGATGAAGCTGACAACAAAGGAATTAATGGAAATGATTCCCCACAGACATCCCTTTCTTCTGGTGGATACCATAGAAGAACTGGAACCCGGTGTGCGGGCTGTGGGACGCAAATGTGTGACTTATGACGAACCCTTTTTTGCCGGACATTTCCCACAGGAACCGGTCATGCCGGGGGTGCTGCAGATAGAAGCCCTGGCCCAGACCGGAGCGGCGGCTATTTTAAGCAAGCCGGAAAATAAGGGAAAAACCGCTTATTTCGGAGGTATCCGCCAGGCAAAGTTCCGGCAGAAGGTAGTGCCGGGGGATGTGCTGACTTTAGAGGTAGAGCTTGTGAAGGTAAAAGGCCCGGTAGGCGTGGGAAAAGCCGTAGCCAGAAACCAGGAGGGCAAAATCACAGCAGCCGGAGAATTGACATTTATGATTGGATAGAGGAGTGGCAGGTATGTTTCAGAAAATCTTAATTGCAAACCGGGGAGAAATTGCAGTGCGGATTATCCGCACCTGCAGAGAAATGGGCATTTGCACGGTGGCTGTTTATTCGGAGGCTGACCGGGACGCACTTCATGCCCAGCTGGCAGATGAGGCCGTGTGTATCGGTCCGGCATCTCCTATGGAAAGTTATCTGAATATGGGAAGGATATTAAGCGCAGCCATCGCCACAAAGGCGGAAGCTATTCACCCGGGCTTTGGTTTTCTTTCGGAGAACAGCCGCTTTGCCGCCATGTGCGAGGAGTGTCACCTTGCTTTTATCGGCCCTTCTGCCCAGGTGATAGAAAAAATGGGGAATAAAGCAGAGGCCAGAAAAACCATGGTGCAGGCAGGCGTTCCGGTGGTTCCGGGGAGCAAAGAGCCGGTTTATGAAGCTGAAGAGGCTCTTTTGCAGGCAGAAAAAATCGGTTTTCCCATTATGATAAAAGCGGCTCTTGGCGGCGGCGGCAAGGGCATGCGTGTGTCTGTCTGCCGGGAAGATTTTCTGGAAAATTTCCGCATGGCACAGACGGAAACCCTGCACGCTTTTGCAGATAATGCCATGTATCTGGAGCGTTATATTGAAAAGCCCCGACATATAGAAGTACAGATTCTGGCAGATAAACAGGGACAGGTCATACAGCTTGGGGAAAGGGATTGCTCCATTCAGAGGCGGCATCAGAAACTGATTGAAGAATCTCCTTCCTGCGCTGTATCACCCAAAGTCAGAGAACAGTTGGGGGAAACGGCCTGCCGGGCAGCTCTGGCTGTGGGATATGAAAGTGCCGGAACCATCGAGTTTCTTCTGGACAAATCCGGGGAATTTTTCTTCATGGAAATGAATACCAGAATCCAGGTGGAGCACCCGGTTACAGAGTTTGTTTCCGGAGTGGATTTGATAAAAGAACAGATTCGTATTGCAGCAGGACTTCCTTTATCTGTAAAGCAGGAAGAGGTTCTTTTGCAGGGGCATGCCATAGAATGCAGAATCAATGCGGAGAATCCTGAAAATAACTTTCTGCCCTGTCCGGGAACCATTCAAAATCTTCATATTCCCGGCGGGAAAGGGGTGCGGGTGGACACGGCGGTGTATTATGGATACCGGATTCCTCCCAATTATGATTCTATGATTATGAAGGTCATTGTCCATGATAAAGACCGGGCTTCTGCCATTGCCAAAATGCGCAGTGTACTGGGAGAAGTGATTATTGAAGGGGTGGAAACCAATCTGGATTTTCAGTACGATATTCTGAATCAGAGAGACTTTGAAGAGGGAAACGTGACAACCCATTTTATAGAAGAACATTACGGAGAGAGGGGTGAAAGAACATGTCTCGACTAAAAGAATTGTTTAAGAAAACAGCCGGAATACAGGCAGAAAAAGCACAGGAAAAGAGAGAAACAGAAAGCCCCTCTGTGCCGGAAGGCCTGTGGGTTAAGTGCCCCAAATGCGGGGAACTCTTATGCAAGGAAGAGGTAGTACGGCATGCATATACCTGTCCGAAATGCGGTGGATATTTCCGCATGAAAGCCAAAACCAGGATGAAACTGGCTGCAGATGAGGGGAGTTTTACGCCCTGGTTCACAGAGATAAACGGGAAAAATCCATTGGACTATCCAGGCTATGAGGAGAAACTGGAGGAATTGAGAAACAAGACAAATCTGGATGAAGCTGTGTACATCGGGAAGGGAAAAATTGACGGCAGTCCAGTGGTTTTAGGTGCCTGTGACACACGTTTTCTTATGGGGAGTATGGGATATGCCGTGGGAGAAAAAATCGCCCTGGCCTTTGAGCGGGCTGTGCAGGAAAAGCTGCCGGTGATTCTTTTCTGCTGTTCCGGCGGCGCCCGTATGCAGGAAGGCATTGTGTCTTTGATGCAGATGGCAAAGACGGCTGCGGCCATCAAAAAGCACAGCCAGGCGGGACTTCTGTATGTTTCTGTACTGACAGACCCTACCATGGGCGGAGTGACCGCCAGTTTTGCCATGCTGGGGGACGTGATTCTGGCAGAACCCCAGGCTTTAATCGGTTTTGCAGGACCCAGAGTCATAGCCCAGACCATTGGAGAGAAGCTGCCGGAAGGTTTTCAGAGGGCAGAATTTCTTTTAGAGCATGGTATGATTGACCGGATTGTAAAGAGAGAGGAACTGCGGCAGGCCTTGTCTGCTCTGGTGAAAATTCATGAGCGCAGACAGGGATATTGTCAGTTTTTCGGTATTTCTATTCCAAAAGAAGAGAAAAGTCAGCAGGAAAACTCCGGAAAACAGGTTCAGACAGAGAACGAAAAGAGAACAGCCTGGGACAGAGTGGAAACGGCCAGAAGCAAAAAGCGGCTGACGGCTTTGGACTATATGGAAACCGTATTTGACGGCTTCTGGGAACTTCACGGAGACCGTCTTTTCGGAGATGACCCTGCCATTATGGGCGGGCTGGCTCTTTTAGACGGGCAGCCGGTGACCGTTATCGGGATTCAGAAAGGACGGACAACCAAGGAAAATCTGGCGAGAAATTTCGGTATGCCTTCTCCGGAAGGATACCGCAAAGCTCTGCGCCTTATGAAACAGGCAGAAAAATTCCAAAGGCCGGTGATTACCTTTATTGACACCCCCGGCGCCTTCTGCGGTATGGAGGCAGAAGAACGTGGACAGGGAGAGGCCATTGCCAGAAATCTGCTGGAAATGGCAGATTTGCAGGTGCCGGTGCTGTCTGTGGTAACCGGAGAGGGAGGCAGCGGCGGCGCCCTGGCTTTAGGCGTAGGAAATGAGGTTTGGATGATGGAAAATGCCACGTATTCCATCTTGTCGCCGGAAGGCTTCGCCTCTATTCTCTGGAAAGACAGTAAGCGGGCGAAAGAGGCGGCAGAGGTCATGAAGGTAACTGCCAAAGACTTGCAGGAACTGGGGATAATTGAGCAGGTGATTTCCGAAGAAATTCCCGCCTGCCCGGAAAATCTCCGGGAAATAGCAGGAGAAATGAAGAAAAGAATGAAACAATTTCTGGAAAAATACAATGCCATGACACCAGAGGAACTGGCGCAGCAGCGATACGAAAGATTTCGCAGAATGTAAAGGAGAGGCTATGGAAAAAACACTGAAAATCGGATTGCTGGAAGCAAAAATTCCGGTGATACAGGGGGGGATGGGTGTGGGAATCAGCCTCTCCACCCTTGCAGGAACTGTGGCAAAAGAAGGCGGTATCGGCATGATTTCCACGGCTCAGATAGGCTGGAGAGAGCCGGATTTTAAGAAGAATCCCTTTGCTGCAAACTACCGGGCCATAAAAAAAGAAGTGCAAAAGGCGAGAGCCATAGCCCCCGGCGGGATTCTGGGTGTCAACATTATGACAGTTACCAGAAACTATGCCCAGTATGTAAGAACAGCAGTGGAGGCAGGCGTTGACCTGATAGTTTCCGGGGCCGGACTTCCTGTGGATTTGCCTGCTTATACAGAGGGAAGTCCGGTAAAAATTGCACCTGTGGTATCATCCCTGAAATCCTTTTTGGTGCTGTGCAGGCTGTGGGAGAGGAAGTATCAAAAAGTCCCGGATTTTGTAGTGGTAGAAGGACCAAAAGCGGGGGGACATCTGGGTTTTTCACAAGAAGAACTGGAAAGATTTCAGAGAGATTCCTATGATGAGGTGCTGCTTTCTATTATAGAAAAAGCCAGAGAATATGGGGAAAAAGTCGGAAGAAAAATCCCGGTTCTTGCAGCCGGAGGGATTTTTGACAAAGAAGATATGTGCCATGCGCTTGCCCTTGGGGCAGACGGAGTGCAGGTGGGAACCCGCTTTGTTGCCACAGAGGAATGTGATGCGCCCAAAGCTTATAAAGAGGCTTATATACAGGCCCAAAAAGAAGATATCTGTATCATAAAAAGTCCGGTGGGAATGCCGGCAAGAGCCATCAGAAATCCGTTTTTGGAACAGGTAGGGAAGAATACCATGAAAATTCAGCATTGCTACCAGTGTATTTCCACCTGTAAGCAGAAAGAAATTCCTTATTGTATTACAGAAGCGTTGGTACATGCTGCAGAAGGGGATATCGAGCATGCTCTTTTATTTTGTGGGGAGAATGCGTGGAAATGTGAAAAAATAGAAAAAGTGAAGGATATTATGAAGGAATTTGCAGAGGCGGCACGAATGTAAAGGTGCCGCCTCTTTTTAAATGATAGAAAATCTGATTTTGCAAACTGGTAGATACTAAATGTAGTCTTTTGGAAACTATTGGAAAATTTTGGTATTTCGTATACTAAGAGCAGAAAATAATAACTGCAAGTTTACAAAGGAGAAATGACTGTGCAAAAGAGTTTTGGCAGAAGAATTAACAAAATCAGAAAGGAACAGGGGATTACTTCAGAAGCCCTGGCGGTTATCTGCGGCGTGAATCCAGTTTTCATCCGACAGATTGAAGGCGGTACCCGGACACCCAGTCTTCCTGTTTTTGTCCGCATTTGCAACGCACTGGAAATGTCACCGGAATATTTTTTACAGGATGAATTGAAAGAGAACCCCCATTCCTGCGACAGAGAAGAAATCATAGAATACATTTCAAAATTTACCCCTGCAGAACTGAAAATGGCAAAAAATATTATTCAGGCCATGGAAATTTCTTTTTCAGATAAGGAAGATTAGAACTTGCTATTTTTCCCGATTTTTTGTATGCTTAGTACAGACGCAATATCACAGACATGAAGGAGGAAATGAATATGAGCAAATTGGAAGAACTGGGATTTGAACTGCGCCATGTAGGTATAAACTGTGAAAACGAAGGAGAAGCCTGCAGCGTAGCAGAGCGTTTTGAAACAATTTTCGGATTTACAAAGAAAGTGGGCAA
Source organism: Blautia acetica (assembly GCF_038739805.1). Lineage (NCBI taxonomy): Bacteria > Bacillati > Bacillota > Clostridia > Lachnospirales > Lachnospiraceae > Blautia > Blautia acetica. Next base: position 181,238 of record NZ_JBBEWO010000001.1, read on the forward strand.
CAGCTCTGTATTCGCAGGAACCGCGGTAGAGGCTATGAAAACACCGTATCTTGGAAAGAACGGACACATTGCCATCGGCACTACAGACGTAGCAGAAGCAGTGAAGTATCTGGAGAGCCAGGGCGTGGAGTTTGATATGGAAACTGCCAAATATAAGAATGAAAAAATGATTGCCGTTTATATGAAAGAGGAAATCGGCGGTTTTGCCGTACATCTAGTACAGAAATAGGAAAGAAACGGGAATTACTACTTGAAAATAGAAAGAGGTTTGAGTATAATTTTCATGGTGACGGGGTATAGGGTGAAAGCCACATACCCCTTGCTTTTTGCTATAGAGAAAGAACATGTAAAAAAGTAAAGGAGATATAGAAGATGAGTACAGTAAGAACAAGATTTGCCCCCAGTCCTACAGGAAGAATGCATGTGGGAAATTTAAGAACGGCTCTTTACGCTTACCTGATTGCAAAACACGAAGGCGGAAGTTTCATGCTGCGTATTGAGGATACAGACCAGGAACGTTTCGTAGAGGGTGCGCTGGATATTATTTACCGCACACTGGCGAAAACCGGACTGGTGCATGACGAAGGTCCGGACAAGGACGGCGGTTACGGTCCTTATGTGCAGAGTGAGAGAAATGCCCAGGGCATTTATTTAAAATATGCAAAACAGCTGATTGAGCAGGGAGATGCGTACTACTGCTTCTGTACAAAGGAGCGTCTGGAATCCCTGAAATCCCAGGTGGGTGACAAGGAAATTGCCATGTATGATAAGCACTGTCTGCATTTGAGCAAAGAGGAGGTAGAGGCAAAGCTGGCGGCAGGGGAGCCTTACGTTATCCGCTTCAACATGCCTACAGAGGGAACCACTACGTTCAGTGATGACATTTACGGAGATATTACGGTGCCGAATAATGAACTGGACGATTTGATTCTTATTAAATCAGACGGTTATCCGACTTACAACTTTGCCAATGTGATTGACGACCATTTAATGGGCATTACCCATGTGGTAAGAGGAAATGAGTACCTGTCCTCCTCCCCGAAATACAACCGTATTTATGAGGCGTTTGGCTGGGAAATCCCTACTTATGTGCACTGCCCTCTGATTACCAATGAAGAGCACAAAAAACTCAGCAAGCGTTCCGGTCATTCTTCTTACGAAGATTTGCTGGAACAGGGATTTTTGACAGAAGCGATTGTGAACTATGTAGCGCTTCTGGGTTGGTGTCCGGAAGATAACCAGGAAATCTTCTCTTTAGAGGAACTGGTGAAAGTCTTTGACTATCATCACATGAGCAAATCTCCGGCTGTTTTTGACATTCAGAAACTGAAATGGATGAACGGCGAGTACATGAAAGCCATGGATGATGAAAAATTCTATGAAATGGCTCTGCCCTATCTGAAACAGGCCATTACCAGAGAAATCGATTTGAAAAAGGTAGCGTCCATGGTGAAGACCAGAATCGAAGTTTTCCCGGATATCCCGGAATTAGTAGATTTCTTTGAGGCAGTACCGGAGTATGATAATGCCATGTACACCCATAAAAAGATGAAGACCAATCCGGAAATTTCTCTGGAGGTGCTCGCGAAGGTTCTTCCGGTTCTGGAAGCACAGGAAGACTACAGCAACGATGCTCTTTACGAACTGCTCTGCGGTTTTGCAAAGGAAAACGGATACAAAAACGGACAGATTCTCTGGCCAATCCGTACGGCACTTTCCGGCAAACAGATGACTCCGGCAGGCGCTACGGAAATCCTGGAAGTGCTCGGAAAAGAAGAAAGTCTGAAACGGATTCAGGCAGCCATTGAAAAATTAAGCTGAGATGGAGAGAAACGCAGCACAGGAAAAAGCCATTCACCACAGCAGCGGCCCTATGATGCTTCTGGCCGGGCCGGGTTCCGGTAAAACGACTACGATGATAAGGAGGATCCGGGCCCTGTTAAGTGAACAGCATATCAATCCTGCAAACATTCTGGTAGTCACCTTTACCAAGGCGGCTGCCAGAGAAATGAAAGAGCGGTTTGAAAAACTCTGTGAAAAAGAAGGAGAGCAGCAGAATTACAGGCAGGTTACCTTCGGCACCTTTCACGGGATTTTCTACGGGATTTTAAGACATGCTTACGGCCTTTCCAGAAACAATATTATCAGTGAAGAGCGCAGGTACGATATGCTCAAAGAGATTGTCTATGCTCTGCGGATAGAGACAGAGGACGAGAAGGAACTGTTTGAGGGATTGGCAGGGGAAATCAGCGAGGTGAAAAACAGCCGGATTCCTTTGGAACATTATTATTCTAAAAACTGTCCTGACGAGGTGTTCCGCCGGATTTATACAGAATATGTATCCGGCTGCAGAAAGGCAAGACTTTTGGATTTTGACGATATGCTTTTGTACTGCTATGATTTGCTGACCCAGAGACCGGACATTTTGGCAGGATGGCAGAAAAAATTTCGTTACATTCTGGTGGATGAATTTCAGGATATCAATAAACTGCAGTATGACATTGTGAAAATGCTGGCTGCCCCGGACAATAATCTGTTTATTGTAGGGGATGATGACCAGTCTATTTATGCTTTCCGCGGGGCAAAGCCGGAAATTATGATGCATTTTCCAAAGGATTTTCCCACCGTGCAGACGGAACTTCTGGCCTGTAATTACCGTTCCACAAAGCGGATTGTGGAAGCCGCAGGAAAGGTTATCGGACACAATAAAAGACGGTTTAAGAAGAAAATCCATACGGAAAATGAGGAAGGCAGGAAACCGCTTATCAAAGGCTTCGGCACGGGAAGAGAAGAGGAGGTGTACGTAAAGGACTGCATTTTAAAAGCCAGAGAGGAGGGCTGCCCTCTGGAAGAGATAGCTGTGCTTTACCGCACCAATTCCGGCGCCGGCTCCCTGGTGGAACTTCTGATGGAATACCAGATTCCCTTTCAGATGAGAGATACACTGCCGAATCTGTATGAACACTGGATTTCCGGGAATTTTATCTCTTATATGAGACTGGCTATGGGAGAGCGGAGCCGTCAGGAATTCCTCCAGGTAATGAACCGCCCCAACCGTTATATCTCCCGCAATGCACTGGAAGACTCTCAGGTGTCCTTTGAAGCTCTCCGGTGGTTCTATGAGGACAAGGAGTGGATGTGCGACCGCATCGACAAGTTTGAGGAAGACTTGAAGAAACTGAAAAATATGACCCCTTACGGAGCTGTCAATTATATCCGCCATGGTGTCGGGTATGAGGAATACTTAAAAGGCTACGCCGCATACCGGAAGCTGAAGATGGAAGACCTGTATGAAGTGATGGATGAACTGGCAGAAAGCGCCAGAGGCTACAAAACTTACGAGGACTGGTTTGCGCATATGGCAGAATACACCAGAAAATTAAAAGAACAGGCTAAAACCCAGATTTCCGGCAAAAGCGGTGTGGTGATTTCCACGCTTCACAGCATTAAGGGACTGGAATTTGACCGTGTGTTTATCATGGATGTGAATGAGGGAATCATACCTTATCACAAGGCAGTTTCTGAAAATGATATTGAGGAAGAGCGGAGGCTGTTTTATGTGGGCATGACACGGGCCAGAAAAGAACTGAGCATGCTCTATGCAAAGGAACGTCATGAAAAGAGAACAGAACCTTCCCGGTTTCTGACGGAAAGCGGGATTACAGAGCAGGAGGAGAGTGCATGAGCAGACATACATCTTCGCCCAGGGAAAGAATAAACATTTACATAGGGAATATTCGGAAACTGACCGGGGACTGTGCAGATAAGAAGCATGCGCAGAGTATCTGCGGCAGGCGCCTTCTGGCCTATGGTCTGCTGGATACAGGCTGTAGGGGAATTTTTCGGGAAAGAGCGCCTTGGGAGGAAGTTTCTGAATATTTAGAACGTATTATGCAGAGAGGAGAGCAGGGAAAACCATATTTTCCCGCTTTCCCTTCTGTATTTTTTAATATCAGCCATACCGGAGCTTATGCGGCCTGCGCGGTGGCAAAGGTGGCCTGCGGACTGGATATCCAGGAGGTTCGGGCAGTAAAGAGTGAACGGCTTTTGCAGCGGACACTTTCAGAAGAAGAATATGCCCTCGTTAAGGCTTCCGGAGAGCGCAATAGAGAATTTTGCAGACTTTGGGCCAAAAAAGAGAGCTTTTTGAAGCTGAGCGGGGAGGGGATTACCAGGGATTTGAAACATATTCCTGTGCCTGCATGGTATGAGCAGTTTGCGCCTTATGAAAATGTGGAGGGATGTATCAGCGCACAGAAAGTTTGCGGCTGTATGTACAGGGAAGTGACGGCGGAAGAATATTTAGAAAAAATTTCGTTTTTTTAATTCTGTTTCTTAGGAAAAATCTTTTATTCTTTGAAGTATGAAAAAAGATATCGAAAGGAACAGGAGAAAAAATGAAAGAAAAAACATGGAAGCATATCTGGTATGCCAGTATATTGCTGTATGCAGTTACCTTATTCTATAGTTTTGTACATAATATTCGGGCCGGGGACTGGGAGCATGTGGGCATGGCTTTTGTGGCAGTGTTGACGCCTTGTATTGTTCCGGCGGTGTTTCGGGTGTTTCGCTGGAAACCAGTGTACGAAATTTATATTCTTTCCAATGCATTTACCTACTTTGCCAGCATTTGGGGCGGTTCTTTAGAGGCATACCGCTTTTGGGGATACGACAAGCTGCTTCATTTTTCCAGCGGCTGGCTGCTTTCTGCTGCTGTGGCTATGCTTTATTTTGCCATAAAGCAGACCAATGAATTTGCGGATAAGAAAGACTGCCTGATTTTTCTGATTTTTCTGAATACGGGAAATATGGCAGTAGCAGAACTGTGGGAATTTTTTGAATATGCCATGCTGGTGTTCTTTCAGAATGACTGTATTAATCACTATACCCAGGGAGTGCGGGACAGTATGAATGATATGCTCTGCGCTGCGGTAGCAGGGATTTTGCTGACTTTGTGTTTTGTGCGGTATTATAAGACCGGGAAGAAAACTTTTCTCATCTGTACTTGTGAAAAGTTTTATGAAAGGAATGTCAAAAAGCAGGAATACAAAATCTAATCCGCTCAAACCAGTCATAAATAAAGATTGTCCTCATATATTATCTTAAAGAGGTGAGGAAAGATGAATCAGACAGAGATTACACGGCTGTTTCCCCTGCGTATCCGGCAGGCGCTTCATAAGGCCTGCCCGGATATGCACCAGGTCTATGAAATCCGTCTTCGTGTTCATGGGCCGCTGATTTTGATTTATCAGGGAAAGGAATTTTTTCTGACAGAGGACGGCAGGCTTTCCCACAGGGAGGCAGAGGCTTGTATGGTCAGTCCGGGAGATATAAAGGAGACCATGGAATATATCAGCAATTATTCCATGTATGCCTTTGAAGAAGAAATCCGCCAGGGCTTTCTGACCATTCAGGGAGGACACCGGGTGGGAATTGCAGGAAAAACCATTCTGGAAGGGAACAAAATCAAAAGTGTAAAATACATATCTTATATCAATCTTCGATTATCACATCAGATAAAGGGGTGTGCAGCGCCCATACTTCCCTATGTTATAAAAAACAAAAGAATATGCCACACATTGATTATTTCACCGCCCAGATGTGGGAAAACCACTCTTTTGCGGGATTTGATCCGTCAGGTCAGCAATGGCAGCAGCCATCTGGACGGCGTCTGTGTGGGCGTGGTGGACGAACGCTCGGAAATCGGGGGCTCTTATCAGGGAATTCCACAGAATGACCTGGGAATCCGCACCGATATTCTGGACTGCTGTCCCAAGGCAGAGGGCATGATGATGCTCATACGTTCCATGTCGCCGGAGGTGGTGGCCGTAGACGAGCTGGGAGATTACGAGGATATTCATGCCATTGAATCCGTGATTCACTGCGGCTGCAGACTGTTTGCCACAGTACACGGCAGTTCTATTGAAGACATTAAGAGAAAACCATTGCTGCAGCGCCTGATGCAGGAGAAAATCTTTGAACGCTATATTATTCTGCATTATGAGAAACGGGCAGGTGAAGTGAAAGCTATTTTTGATGAAAGGGGAACCAGTCTGTACGACTGCAAGAGAAGGCAGGGTATTCTATGCTGAAAATCGCAGGGGCTGTTCTGGTAATTTTTTCCTGTTCGGCTCTGGGGTACAGCAAAAGTATCCACATGACGAGAAGGCTGCAGCAGTTAAGAGAAATCGAAAAGATGGTGTTTCTGATTCTGGGAGAAATTACTTACAGAAGGGAAGCGCTACCGGAGGCATTAGGTACGGTGGCTTACAGGCTGCCAGAGCCTTTGGCCGGCTTTTTAAAGGAGGTGTCTGAGGCTGCGGGGCAGTATCAGGGGGCGTGCTTTCAGGAAATTTTCAGAGAAAAGGCAAAAACATATCTGAGCGGCACAGCGCTGTGTCCAAAGGACCTGGAAGAATTTTTGCAGTTGGGAGCATATCTGGGATATCTGGATATTACCATGCAGAAAAATACCATTACTTTGTACCTGGAACAGTTAAAAAGGGAGATGGAAAACCTGCAGCGGGAAATGCCTGCAAAGCAGAAGCTGTACCGGAGCATGGGAACATTGGGAGGAATTTTTCTGGCAATTATGCTGCTTTGAAAATTATGCAGGGGGAGAGATGCCATGGAAGTGAGTTTATTATTCAAAATCGGTGCAGTAGGCATTCTGGTGTCTGTCCTGTGTCAGATACTAAAGCACAGCCAGAGGGAGGAGCTGGCCTTTCTCACCAGTCTGACCGGTCTTTTGCTGGTGTTGTTCTGGGTGCTGCCCTATATTTATGACCTTTTTCGCACCATAGAAGACTTATTTGCGCTGTAGGGAGGGAAATGCATGGAAGTTTTGAAGGTTGTTATGCTGGGGATGACAGGCATGCTTCTGGGAATTCTTTTAAAAGGCACAAGACCGGAGTATTCCGTGTATTTAAGCCTGGCTGCGGGAATCTGCATTTTTTCTTATATGACAGGGAAGCTGTCCTATCTGTTTTCTTCTGTACTGAAAATTCAGGAATATCTGCCGGTGGACGCACAATATCTGGAAACACTGCTGAAAATGATAGGAATTACCTATGTCAGTGAATTTGCAGCCGGAATCTGCAAAGATGCGGGATATGGAGCCATTGCCTCTCAGATAGATATTTTCGCAAGGCTGTATATTATGGTATTGTCCATGCCGGTGCTGCTGGCGCTGATGGAAACCATTCACAGCTTTCTGGCATGAACCGGGCCGGGAAAAAACCAAAGATAAAGAGAGGGACATGCTCCGTGTGGAGAAAAAAACTGCTTCTGGCGGGAATCTGCCTGTGCGTAGGTTGGAACCTTTCCGGAAAAGAAGTTTTTGCAGCAGCGGAACAGGAGGAGCAGAAAGGGGAAGAAGAACTTTCTGAGAAACAGCAGGAAGCCCAGGAAAAACTTTTGGAAGGGCTGGAATTGGGACAAATGCAGGAGGCGGTCAATGAACTTCTGGGAGAGGAAACCTTCAACATTAGGGAAAGTCTGGCTTTCGTTCTGAAAGAAGGGCGGCTGTTTAGCAAAGAGGGAGTGAAAGAAATCGGGAAAGCTTTTTTGAAAAGTCATTTGTCTGTACAGAAGCAGACGGTAGTGCAGATTTTACTTCTGGTGCTTGCGGCCTCTTTGTTTTCTAATTTTGCCAATGCCTTTGGGAAGGGACAGACCGGGGAAGTCAGCTTTTATGTGGTGTATCTGCTGCTTTTGGTGCTTCTTATTCATACCTTTGGCAGTATGGGAGAGGAACTTTCAAAAAGCCTGCAAGGGTTTGTCCTTTTTATGAAAGCACTGATTCCATCCTATTTTCTGGCAGTCACTGCCGCTGCAGGTTCTGCCAGCGCCATGGTGTTTTACGAAACCGTGCTGCTGGTCATTTATCTGGTACAGGCCGTGCTGCTGAAGCTGATTCTTCCGGGAATCCATGCCTATGTACTCATATCCATGATTAATTTCATCCACAAAGAGGAACTGCTTTCCCGCATGGCAGAACTCTTCAAAACTTTGTTGGAATGGGGGCTGAATGGCTGTACGGCTTTTGTTATCGGCATGCAGGTGATACAAAATATGATAAGCCCGGCAGTGGATTCCCTGAAAAGGGATATGCTGGGGAAAGCGGCAGCAGCTATTCCCGGTGTGGGAAATGCCATAGATGGTGTGACAGAGGTGGCCCTTGGCACAGCCGTGTTAATCCGAAATTCTCTGGGGGTTCTGGGCATGGCCGTGCTGCTGCTGTTGGGGCTGGTTCCTCTGGTGAGACTTGGCATTTCCACCCTGTTATATAAACTTTTGGCAGCCTTGGTGCAGCCGGTGTCCGATAAGAGGATGACCGGCTGCCTGCAGGCTATGGGGGATGGCTGCAGACTGCTTTTGCGGATGCTGTTTACAGCGGAACTGATGCTGTTGATTACCATAGCTGTTTTGACGGTTTCTTTTGCAAATCATTAGCAGGGCAAAAGCCCGGAGAGAGGGTGAAACATGGAAGCGCTGTATGCCTGGCTGGAAAGTCTGATTTGTTATTTTATTCTGCTTTTTGCAGTGATGAATTGTCTGCCTGACAACAGCTATAGAAAATACATTCAGTACTACATGGGGCTGCTGCTCATTCTGGTGGTGTTATCGCCCCTTTTGCATTTATCTGGTATGGAAGGGCAGATAGCTGCTTATACAAAAGAATTCCAGGAGGAAGCACAGGAATGGGAAGAAAAAGCAGAAACCTGGGAAAGGGAGTGGCAGGAGGAGGCAGGGATTATCGAGGGGCAGGAGGTAGTGCCATGAAAGCATGGAAAGATATGATGAAGAAAGAAAATCTGGTGGTGCTTCTTATCCTGGGACTGCTTTTGCTGGTACTGGCCCTTCCCACGGAAAAGACAGACCGGCAAAATGCCAAAAAGGAGGTGGAAACCGCACAGACAGGTACGGCAGAAAACTGGCAGCAGGAAATGGAAAGACAGCTGCAGGAGATACTGGAACAAGTGGAAGGTGTGGGAGAAACCAGGGTCTTTCTCACTTGCCAAAGCAGCAGCAGGAAAATCGTAGAAAAGGACGAAACGGAAACGGTGTATGAAAAGGATGCAAAGGGCACGCAACAGCCTTATGTGGCTTCTGAGGAATACCCCCGGGTAACCGGTGTCCTCATTGTGGCAAAGGGTGGGGGAAATCCTGTGGTTGTGGGGAATATTCAGGCGGCAGTCGAGGCATTATTTCAGGTAGAACCCCATAAAATTAAAGTAATGAAAATGAATTAGAGGAGAATGTGCATGAAAAAAATCTTCAGGAAAAATCAGGTTATCATTACAGCCCTGGCAATCATGATTGCTGTGGCAGGGTACATCAATTATTCAGATAATCATCTGGGTATTGATAAGACGCTGAAGAAGAGTGACGCAGACACTGCCGAGACCTCCGCTGCGGATACAGACGGAATCGTAGAGGAAATCGAAAGTCTGGATTATGATATCACAGACGAGAGCGCCCTTTTAGAGGAAAACAGCAAAGCAGCAGAAGGGGAAGAGGTGCAGCCAAAGGAAGGGGAAGAAAAAGAAACGGCCAGTGCGGAAGGAGAGACAGACGTGCAGACAGAAACTCCGGGAGAAGCTGTGCTGACAGGGGCTTCCGGCTTTGTGGCAGAGGCCAAGGTCAGCAGAGAGCAGGTGCGCTCGGCCAATAAGGAAACCCTTCTGGAAATCATTAATAATGAGAACCTGGGAGAAGAACAGAAGCAGGAGGCTGTAAATTCTATGGTGAACATGACCAATCTGGCAGAGCAGGAATCCGCAGCAGAACTTCTTTTAGATGCCCAGGGCTTTGCAGATGTGGTGGTAAATCTGACGGGAGACAGTGCGGATGTCATTGTGCCTCAGGAATATATGGAGGATGCCAAAAGAGCCCAGATAGAGGATATTGTGAAGCGCAAAACCAGCGTGGCGGCAGAAAATATTGTTATCACACCATTGGATGGGGGAACACAGGAAAATGAATAGTTGTGCATAAAGCCCCTTGACACACATTTCAACGTATACTAAAATAGCGTCAGTGTGCTATATGAGAGAAGGAGGGCCAAACGTGGCTGACTATACCAAAGAAATTACAAAAAGACGTACATTTGCAATTATTTCCCATCCGGATGCCGGTAAAACAACCCTTACCGAGAAGTTTCTTCTTTACGGAGGGGCTATTAATCTTGCGGGAAGTGTAAAGGGCAAGGCAACGGCCCGCCATGCGGTTTCTGACTGGATGGAAATAGAAAAGGAAAGAGGTATTTCCGTAACCTCTTCTGTATTGCAGTTTAATTATGATGGCTATTGCATCAACATATTGGATACTCCCGGACACCAGGACTTCTCAGAGGATACCTATCGTACTCTGATGGCGGCGGATTCAGCGGTTATGGTAATTGATGCTTCCAAAGGTGTGGAGGCCCAGACCAGAAAGCTGTTTAAAGTCTGCGCAATGCGCCATATTCCTATTTTTACGTTTATCAACAAACTGGACAGAGATGCAAACGACACCTTTGACCTTTTAGATGACATTGAGAAGGAACTTGGAATCCCTACCTGTCCGGTGAACTGGCCTATTGGTTCCGGCAAGAAGTTCCGCGGCGTATACGACAGGGAGACCGGGAAAGTCCTTACTTTTTCCGATACCATGAAGGGAACAAAAGAGGGAATTGAGGAGGAAATCGGCATTGACGAGGCCCGTCTTGACGAGGTCTTAGACCCGGAGCAGAAAGAGCAGCTTTTAGAGGAAATCGAACTTTTAGACGGTGCCAGTGCGGAGTTTGACCAGAAACTGGTGGATGAAGGAAAACTTTCTCCGGTATGCTTTGGTTCTGCGCTTACCAATTTTGGTGTGGAAACCTTTTTGAAGCATTTCCTGAAAATGACTTCCAGTCCCCTGCCGAGAAAAGCAGACATCGGAGAAATCGACCCCATGAAGGAGGATTTTTCTGCGTTTGTCTTTAAAATTCAGGCCAACATGAATAAAAACCACAGGGACAGAATTGCGTTTATGCGCATCTGCTCCGGTAAGTTTGAGGCTTCCAAAGAAGTGTTCCATGTCCAGGGCAATAAGAAAATGCGCCTTTCCCAGCCGCAGCAGATGATGGCGCAGGACCGTCATGTGGTGGAAGAGGCTTATGCAGGAGATATTATCGGTGTCTTTGACCCTGGTATTTTCTCTATTGGAGATACGGTATGCTCACCGGGGAAAAAATTCCAGTACGAGGGTATTCCTACCTTTGCGCCTGAGCATTTTGCCAGAGTCCGTTTGCTGGACAGCATGAAGAGAAAGCAGTTTGTAAAGGGAATCAACCAGATTGCCCAGGAAGGTGCCATTCAGATTTTCCAGGAAATCATGGGCGGTATGGAAGAAATCATTGTAGGCGTAGTAGGCGTCCTGCAGTTTGACGTTTTGAAATACCGTCTGGAAAACGAGTACAATGTAGACATTCGTCTGGAAAACCTGCCTTACGAGCATATCCGCTGGATTGAGAACAAGGAAGAGGTGGACGTAAAAGCCCTCACCGGAACTTCGGACATGAAGAAGGTGATGGATATGAAGGGAAATCCGCTTCTGCTGTTTATCAACAGCTGGAGTATCGGCATGACCCTGGACAGAAACGAAGGCCTTGTGCTGGCGGAATTTTCCAGAAATTAAGAAAAGAAGTGAGAAAAAGCGGTTTTTTACGGGAAAAGTAAAAAACCGCTTTTCATTTTTGCAGGGATTTGGTATAATAAAAAGCAGGATATTTCCTATAGGAGGTTTGAAAAATGGCGGAAGACAGAAACAGATATAAAATACATGACAATGGTTCTCTTGGGGAAGTACAGATTGCAGATGAGGTAGTAGCGATTATTGCAGGACTGGCAGCGACAGAAGTGGAAGGTGTCGGTTCCATGGCTGGAAATATTACAAACGAACTGGTTGGAAAACTGGGTATGAAAAACCTTTCCAGAGGTGTGAAGGTAGATGTTCTGGAAGATGTAGTCTGTGTGGATTTGGCTCTGAATATTGAGTATGGATACAATATTTTAGAGACCAGCAAGAAGGTACAGGAGAGAGTAAAAACTGCCATTGAAAACATGACAGGACTGACTGTTTCCGATGTCAACGTGCGGATTGCAAGCGTTGAAATTGACAAGACTAAATAGTTCATTGACAAGTGAAAAAGCAAAAAGCGGGAGATAAGGTGTCTTTTTCAGAGGCACCTTATTTTAAACTACAGCAGAAAAAGACAATACGGAGGAATATATGGGAAGACGAGAAATGCGGGAGCATATTTTTAAGCTGCTTTTTTTAAACGAATTTAACGGAACAGAGGAAATGCCGCAGCAGATACAGCTGTATTTTGACGGCTTAGAGGACTTAAATCCGGTAGAGCAGGCTTATATGGAAAATAAGTATGCCAAAATTACAGAGCGCCTGGAAGAACTGGACAGTATTCTCAATGAAAAGAGTGCAGGCTGGAAGACCAAACGAATGAGCAAGGTGGATTTGAATATTCTGCGTCTGGCAGTATATGAGATGAAATATGACGAGGATGTTCCTGTAAAGGTTGCGATTAATGAAGCAATAGAAATCAGCAAAAGCTTCGGCGGGGAGGATTCTGCTTCTTTTGTAAACGGAGTTTTAGGAAAAATTGCAAGGGAAAGTTTATGAACAGTATTTATTCCGTAGGACAGGTAAATAATTATATCAGAACCATGTTTGACCAGGATTTTATGCTGAATAAAATCTACATCAAAGGCGAGGTTTCCAACTGTAAGTACCATACCTCCGGACATATTTATTTTTCCCTGAAAGATGAAAGCGGCACAATTTCCTGCGTCATGTTTGCGGGCCAGCGGAAAGGTCTGGGCTTTGCCATGAAAAACGGGGATAAGGTGGTGGCCGGCGGCAGCGTCAGCGTTTACGAAAGAGACGGTAAGTACCAGCTCTATGCCAGAGAAATCACCCTGGAGGGCGCCGGACTTTTGTACGAGCGGTTTCTGGCAATGAAAAAGGAACTGGAAGAAATGGGAATGTTTGCGCCGGAATACAAACAGCCCATTCCTGTCTGGGCAAAAAAAGTAGGCATAGTGACTGCGCCCACAGGGGCGGCAGTGCAGGATATCCGCACCGTGGCAGGCAGGAGAAATCCCTATGTGCAGCTGATTCTCTACCCGGCTCTGGTGCAGGGCGAGGGCGCAAAGGAAAGCATTGTAAGAGGTATCGAAGTCCTGGATGATTACGGTGTAGACGTGATTATTGTGGGAAGAGGCGGCGGTTCTATTGAAGATTTGTGGGCTTTTAATGAGGAAGAAGTGGCAAGGGCCATTTTCAACTGCCGAACCCCTATTATCTCTGCGGTAGGACATGAAACGGATACCACCATTGCGGACTTCGCAGCAGATTTGCGGGCTCCTACGCCTTCCGCGGCGGCGGAGCTGGCTGTGGCAGATGTGCGCGTGCTTTTCAACCAGCTTTTAAGTGCAAAACAGAAACTGATGCAGACCATGGACAACCAGATGTTTTGGATGCGCCAGAGAGTGGAGAAGTACGGGACAAAGCTGGAATATTTAAGTCCGGCAAGACAGATACAGGAAAAACGCACCCGGCTTTTGCAGGCAGAAGACCGGATGTACAGCGCTATGGAAAATCAGATTTTCCGCGCCCGTCAGAATCTGGGAATTTATATTGAACGCATGAAGGGCTTATCGCCCCTGGATAAACTGAAGCAGGGATTTTCTTATGTGGAAAATGGAAAAGGTCATGCAGTTACCCACGTTTCACAGGTAACAGGAGGCGAAGTGCTGCAGATTCAGGTGACAGACGGAAGAATTCAGGCCAAAGTGCTTGGTACGAAACAGGAGGAGAGAGGAGTTTGAAATGGCAGAGACAGAGAACAGAAACCAGGAAATGACCATGGAAGAAGCTCTGAAGGAATTAGACGGGATTGTAGAACGTCTGGAGAGCAGAGAGATTTCCCTGGAGGACTCCTTTGCTTTATATCAGAAAGGGATGGAACTGCTGCGGCAGTGCGGCAGCAAAATTGACACTGTTGAGAAAAAAATGCTCAAACTGAATGAAGATGGTGAGTTAAGTGAATTTTAAAGAAGAACTGAAACAGAAAACAGCCCGGGCAGAACAGGTGATTGCTTCTTTTCTGCCAAAAGAAGAGGGCTTTGCAAAGCATATGGCAGAAGCAATGAACTACAGCATGCGGGCAGGCGGAAAGCGGCTGCGGCCTGTGTTTATGGCAGAAATGTATGAGCTTCTGGGGGGAACGGGAGAAGTTATCCGTCCCTTTATGGCGGCTATGGAGATGATTCACACCCATTCTCTGATTCATGATGACCTTCCGGCTCTTGACAATGATGAATACAGGAGAGGGAAGAAAACCACCCATGTGGTGTTCGGTGAGTCGGCGGCTATTCTGGCAGGAGACGCTCTTTTAAACTATGCTTATGAGACCGCTTTTCGCGCCTTTGACCTGGCAAAAGGAGAGAAGGAACTTCGCCGGACAGCCAGGGCTTTGGAGATTCTGGGAGAAAAAACGGGAATCAAGGGCATGTTGGGAGGACAGGGAGCAGACGTGGAAAATGACGGTAAGCCGCTCTCAAAGGATATGCTGGATTTTATTTATGAAAATAAGACTTCTGCGCTGATTGAGGCTTCGCTTATGATTGGAGCGGTGCTGGCCGGAACAGAGGATATGGTAAAAATAGAGAAAATCGGCAGCTGCATTGGTCTGGCTTTTCAGATTCAGGACGATATTCTGGATGTGACAAGCAGCCGGGAAGAACTGGGAAAACCAGTGGGCAGTGACGCCAAAAACAACAAGACCACATATGTGACCTTAGAAGGAATTGAAAAAGCGGGAGAGGAAGTAAAGCGTCGGACAGAAATGGCTATAGAGCTTCTCGATGACCTTCCGGGAGAAAAGGAATTTTTGAAGGAGCTGTTTCTTTCTCTTTGCACCCGCAGAAAATAGAGGTGCACGATACATGTTATTAGAAACCATAAAAAAGGCAAATGATATTAAGAAAATACCGCCGGATAAATTTCCGCAGTTAGCGGAGGAAATCCGGGCTTTTCTGTTGGATCATGTCAGCCGTACAGGGGGACATTTAGCTTCCAATCTGGGGGCTGTGGAGCTTACCATGGCGCTGCATTATGTGTTTTGTCTGCCGGCGGATAAGATTATATGGGATGTGGGACACCAGTCCTATACCCATAAAATTCTTACGGGCAGACAGGAAGGGTTTGACAGTCTTCGGACTTTGGGCGGTATGAGCGGCTTTCCAAAACGCAGCGAAAGCCCCTGTGATGCTTATGACACGGGGCATAGTTCCACGTCCATTTCTGCAGGCGTGGGATATGTCTGTGCCAGAGATTTAAAGGGAGAGGACTACCATGTGATTTCCGTCATCGGAGACGGCGCGCTCACGGGAGGTATGGCCTATGAAGCAATCAATAATGCTTCTGCGCTGAAGAAGAACTTCATTATTGTTTTAAATGACAACGAAATGTCTATTTCCGAAAATGTAGGGGGCATTTCCAGTTATTTGAGCAATATGAGAACCACAGAGGGATATTTTGAATTGAAAGCAGGCGTAAAGAACAGCCTGAATAAAATTCCGGGACTTGGCCCTGCGGCTATTAAACAGATTCATAAGACGAAGGACAGCCTTAAGAGGCTGATGATTCCGGGTATGTTTTTCGAAGACATGGGGCTGACCTATCTGGGTCCCATCAATGGTCATGACTGTAACCGGATGATTCAGGTGTTCCAGGAGGCAAAAAGAGTCTCCGGGCCGGTGCTGGTACATGTGAAAACAGAAAAAGGAAGAGGCTATGAGCCTGCTATGCGCCACCCTGCCAGATTCCACGGCACGGCGGCTTTTGACCTGGAGCATGGAATTCCCTTAAACAATAATGGAAAAGCCAATTATACAGATATTTTTTCCACGGTTATGCGGAAATTCGGCGACAGAGAAGAAAAGGTGGTGGCCGTAACGGCTGCCATGCCCGACGGAACAGGATTGAAACGGTTCCGTAATATGTTTCCGGATAGATTCTTTGACGTGGGAATTGCAGAGGAGCACGCCGTGACCTTTGCTGCCGGCCTGGCTCTTGGGGGAATGATTCCTGTGGTGGCGGTGTATTCTTCCTTTTTGCAGAGGGCGGTGGACCAGATTATTGAGGACGTATGCCTGCAGAATCTCCATGTGATTTTTGCAGTGGACCGGGCCGGACTTGTGGGCAGCGACGGGGAGACGCATCAGGGCTGTTTTGATTTAAGTTATCTGTCCATGATTCCCAATATGACAGTTATGGCACCGAAAAATAAATGGGAGCTTTCCGATATGATGAAATTTGCGGTAAGCTATGACGGCCCTATTGCCGTGCGCTATCCCAGAGGAGAGGCCTATGACGGGCTGGAGGAGTTTCGGGAACCCATTGTAAGAGGACGCAGTGAAATGATTTGCCGGGGAAAAGGGATTGCCCTGCTGGCAGTGGGCAGTATGGTAAAAACAGCGGAGGCGGTAAGGAAAAAGCTGTTAGAGGACGGAGAAAATCCCACCCTTGTCAACGCCAGATTTGTAAAACCGCTGGATAAAAAAATGCTGGACAGCCTGGCAAAAGACCATGAAGTTATCGTTACTATGGAAGAAAATGTAAAAAGCGGCGGCTTTGGAAGCGCAGTTGTGGAATATCTGCACACCGCGTACCCGGAAGTACAGGTGCTGTCTGCAGCACTTCCGGATGTTTTTATGGAGCATGGAAGTCCGGAAAAACTGAAGGAAAAAGCGGGAATCGATGCCGGTTCCATTTATAATCGGATAAAGGAGGCCAGATAGATGAAAGAGCGTCTGGATGTCCTGCTGGTGAAACGGGGACTGGCCGTTTCCCGTGAGAAAGCGAAAGCTGTCATTATGGCAGGAATTGTATATGTGGAAAATCAGAAAGAAGATAAAGCCGGAAGCATGTTTCCGGATACTGTAAAGATAGAAGTCCGGGGAAATACCTTAAAATACGTAAGCCGCGGCGGATTGAAACTGGAAAAAGCCATGACACATTTCGGTGTGACCCTGGATAAAAAGGTGTGCATGGATGTGGGTGCTTCCACGGGAGGATTTACAGACTGCATGCTGCAGAACGGAGCCGTGAAAGTCTATGCCATCGATGTAGGACATGGACAGCTGGACTGGAAACTGCGAAACGATGAGCGGGTGGTCTGCATGGAGAAAACCAACATCCGTTATGTGGTACCGGAGGATTTGCAGGAACCAGCAGATTTTTCTTCCATTGATGTGTCTTTTATTTCTCTTACCAAGGTACTGCTTCCTGTATATCATCTTTTGAAGGATAACGGAGAGGTTGTCTGCCTCATTAAGCCCCAGTTTGAGGCAGGAAGGGAAAAGGTAGGAAAAAAAGGAGTTGTCCGTGATCCGGCCGTGCACGAAGAAGTCATTGACAAAGTCATTGCCTATGCAAAGAGCATTGGATACGCAGTTCGTCATCTGGAGTTTTCTCCCATTAAAGGACCGGAGGGAAACATTGAATATCTGCTGCATATACAGAAACAGAAAGACGGATTACCGGAAAACCAAGAGGCAGATGTAAAGGGCGTTGTGGCAGCAGCCCATAAAGAGCTGGATAAATAAGTATGGATAAGTTTTATATTATTGCCAATAGTGAAAAAGACGAAGGATTAAAGGTGTCCAAAAGAGTGGCGGAATATCTGGAAAATAACGGAAAACACTGTGTGATTCAGCCTTCCAGCTTTTCTGTACGGGAGCCTTTTACCCATTATACGGATATCAGCACCATTCCCGAAGACGTGGAATGTGTCATTGTATTAGGAGGAGACGGAACCCTTCTCCAGGCGGCCAGAGACGTGGTCAGCCGCCAGATTCCCCTTTTGGGTGTGAATCTGGGAACCTTGGGATATCTGGCAGAGATTGACCGGGAATCCATAGAACCGGCTCTGAATCATCTCATGGCAGACGAATACACCATAGAACGACGCATGATGCTGTGGGGACAGGTATATCACCGGGGAAAGGCCGTGGCGGAAGATGTGGCGTTAAATGATATTGTGATTGGAAGAGAGGGACCCCTGCGGGTTATCCGCTTTAATAATTACGTCAACGGAGAATTTCTCAATTCCTACACGGCAGACGGAATTATTGTCTCCACAGCCACGGGTTCTACAGGGTATAGCTTGTCTGCGGGAGGGCCTATTGTTTCCCCGGAGACGAATATTATGATTATGACACCTGTGGCGCCCCATACCCTGAACACCCGAAGCATTATTTTTCCGGCAGAGGATGAAATTGCCGTGGAAATCACCCAGGGCGCCAAGGAGGGGCAGGGAAAGGCCGTGGCTTCTTTTGACGGAGATACCAACATTTCCATGACTACAGGAGACCGGATTGTGATTCGCCGCTCTGCCAGTGACACCAGAATTATAAAAATCAGCAACATCAGCTTTTTAGAGGTGCTGCGTACTAAAATGAGAAATTAGGAGGAAGGACATGAAGATTGCCAGACATTCAAAGATTCTGGAACTGATTAATCAGTACGATATAGAAACACAGGAAGAACTGGCTGCACGGCTGCAGGCTGCAGGCTTTCGTGTGACGCAGGCCACAGTTTCCAGAGACATTCGGGAACTGAAGTTGATGAAAATTGCAAAGCCGGGCGGCGGCTCCAGATATAAGGTAATGACCTCCAAGGAAAACTCAGACAGCGAAAAATACATAAGGGTCTTAAGAGACGCCTTTTTGTCCATGGACATTGCCCAGAATATTCTGGTGATTAAGACTACCTCCGGTATGGCCAATGCCGCTGCGGCTGCTCTGGACCATATGGAATTTCAGGAAATTGTGGGGAGTCTGGCAGGAGACGATACCATTGCCTGCTTCTGCAAAAGCGCAGAAGAAACCATGGCACTTATGAGCAAAATCAGAAAGCTGATTCATGTGTACGAATAAGAAAACGGAGTAGGAAAAGATGTTAGTGCATTTACATGTTAAAAACCTGGCTTTAATTGAAGAGGCAGAGGTGGATTTTGAGGAAGGGCTGAACATTCTCACCGGAGAGACAGGCGCCGGAAAATCCATTCTCATGGGAGCGGTCAATCTGGCTCTGGGACAGAAAATGTCCAGAGAAATCATAAGAGAAGGCGCTTCTTACGCCCTGGTAGAGCTGGTATTTCAGGTGAGCCCTGACACAGAAGAGAAACTGCGGGAACTGGAGGTGTTCCCGGAAGACGGACAGGTCATTATAACCAGAAGAATTACAGAGAGCAGAAGCATGATTAAGGTCAACGGGGAAACCTGTACGGCTGCAGCCATAAAAAAGGCGGCATCTCTGCTTTTGGATGTTCACGGACAGCATGAACACCAGTCCCTTTTATACCCGGATAAACAGATGGAGATTCTGGATGAATATTCAGAGGCAGAGTCCGGGGAGAAAAAAGAGGCAGTGAAAATGCTTTACGGTGCCTACCGTCAGATCCGAAAAGAACTAGAGGGTTATCAGTTAGATGAAGAGCAGAGACGCAGAGAAATCAGCTTTCTGGAGTATGAAATTCAGGAAATCCAGAATGCGGAATTGAAAGACGGAGAAGACGAGGAACTGGAACATCTCTATCGGAAACTGGTAAACAGCAGGAAAATTACGGAAAATCTGGGAGGCGTATATCAGCTCACCGGATATGAGGAGGAGGGCAGCGGCACCCAGACCGGGCGGGCTCTTCAAAAACTGTCACAGATTTCGGATTTTGATGAAAGTCTGGAAAACTTATACCGCTCTTTGGAAGATATTGACAGCCTGCTCAATGACTTTAACCGGGAAGTGTCTGCCTATCTTTCGGAATTCCGGTTTTCTGAGGAAGAATTCCAGGAAACGGAAAACCGTCTGGATGGTATCAATCATTTAAAGGCGAAATATGGCCATACCATTCCCGAAATCCGTGCTTATCAGGAAGAAAAGGAAAGGGAACTGGAACGTCTCAGAAACTTTGAGGAAAGAAAAGGGCAGTTGGAAGGCGAACTGGAGCAAAAGAGGGAAGAACTGGAAAAAGCCAGCCGGGAACTGACCCAGGTGCGGAAAAGCTGGGCGAAAAAGCTGGAAAATCAGATTACAAAGGGACTGGAGGATTTGAATTTCCTGAATGTGGAGTTTGAAATCCGCTTTTCTCAAAAAGAGAAGTTTTCTCCTCAGGGAAAAGACAGCATTTGCTTTATGATTTCCACAAATCCGGGAGAACCTGTGCGGGAACTTTCCAAAGTGGTATCCGGCGGTGAGCTTTCCAGAATTATGCTGGCCATTAAGACGCTGCTGGCGGATAAAGATGACACGGAAACCTTGATTTTCGATGAAATAGATACCGGAATCAGCGGCAGGACAGCCCAGAAAGTGGCGGAAAAGATGGCGGTTATCAGCAGAAACCATCAGATTATCTGTATTACCCATCTGCCGCAGATTGCGTCCCAGGCCAATGCCCATTATCTCATTGAAAAAAATGTGGAAGAAAAGGGAACTACTACCAGAATCCGCGGCCTTTCTTATGAAGAGTCCGTGGAAGAACTGGCGCGTATGCTGGGCGGAGCAAAAATCACAGAGGCGGTTTTGCAAAATGCAGCAGAGATGAAAGATTTGGCACAGCAACAAAAAAATACAAGATTGAAATAGACGAAAGGTCACATACTAAAAAGGTACACTGCGGTGTATCTTTTTTTGTTTCTATACAGAAAGGTTGTGATTTTTTGTCAAAGAAACGTAATTATCGCCGGTTTCTTATCGTATTATTAGTAGCGGATATTTTCGCCGCAGGTGTGCTGGGATTTCGCCATCTGCAAAACAGTATTCCGAATACCGTGTATATTCATGCGGGACAGGAGGAAGAACTTTCCCGTGCGCTGGATTCTCCTTTGCTTACTTATCCGGATACGATTGACGTATCGGACCGGGGAAGCTACCGGATTTCCTGTTCCCTTTTTGGAATCCTTCCAATCAAAGAGGTTCAGGTGCAGACCATGGAAGAAAAAAGCGTTGCCGTGTGCGGTGTACCTGTGGGGCTTTACATGGAGACAGAGGGCGTTCTGGTGGTAGACACCGGGGAAATTCTGCAAAAAGACGGTATTTCCTGCAGACCTGCCGCAAATATTGCCAAAGCAGGGGATTATATTCTGGAGGTCAACGGCACGCCTATATCCGGAAAAAAAGAACTGATTCAGCAGATTCATGACAGTAAAGGAGAAGCCATGGAGCTGCTGGTAAACAGGGGAGGAGAAAAAATCCCCTTATCGCTGACGCCTGTACTGGCAGAGGATGACAGTTATAAGCTGGGTATCTGGGTGCGGGATAATACACAGGGAATCGGAACCATGACGTATGTAGACACAGAAGGAAAATTCGGCGCCCTGGGGCATGGTATCAGTGATACGGACACAGGAGAACTTCTGGACATAGAAGACGGAGAACTCTACCAGGCACAGATTATGTCGATTGTCAAAGGTGTAAAAGGCACACCGGGGGAACTCTCCGGCTACATTGAATACCAGAAGGACAGGAAAATCGGCACTATAGAAAAGAATACGGAAATCGGAATATTCGGCAGAGTGGAGCAGCCGGAAAAGTTGTGCTTAAAAGAGACGGAAATCGGCTATAAACAGGAAGTACAGGAGGGACGTGCAGAGCTTCTTACCTGTGTGGAAGGAGAGGTGAAATCTTATGAAATCCAGATAACCGACATTTACAGAGAGCGGGCAGATACCAACAAGGCTTTTGTTCTGCGCGTCACAGACCCGGAGCTTTTAGCTGCAACCGGCGGAATTGTTCAGGGAATGAGCGGCAGCCCCATTCTGCAGAACGGAAAACTGGTAGGCGCAGTAACCCATGTTTTTGTACAGGATTCTACCAAAGGATACGGAATTTTTATCGAGAATATGCTGTGGTAAGCTGGCGAAAGTAATGGAAAAAAACGAAAAAATGTCGAATAAATAGGAAAACTATCAGAATACAACATAAGTTGTAAGATGATTTAGCTTGATTCTGAAAAGAAGTGATAATATAATACTAATAGTCTTCAGATATGGCGATTCAAAAGGGCGCCCGTCATATGCTGGAGAATAGAGTTGTAACAAAACAGATGGAGGATGAGTAATGGAGAAGTTAAATGTCGCTATAGCAGATGACAATGAAAAAATGTTGGACTTATTGGGGAATCTTATTAACGAAGACAAAGAGCTGGAATTAGTAGGGCATGCTAATAACGGCGCCGAAATTTACGATATTATCAAAGAAAAAGAACCGGATGTTGTACTTTTAGATATTATCATGCCGAAAGTAGACGGGCTGACCGTTATGGAAAAAGTCAGCAAAGATACCAATTTGAAAAAACACCCGGCTTTTATTATTGTATCTGCTGTAGGACAAGAACAGATTACGGAGGACGCGTTTCAGCTGGGAGCAAATTACTATATTCTGAAGCCTTTTGATAATGACATGCTTTTATCCAGAATTAAGCATGTAAGACAGGCCAGGGACAACAGAAGACGGGATTTAAGAAAAGTGAATGCATATGAGAGTGACAGCAGTTATTATGAGAGAAACCTGGAGGCGGACGTTACCAATATTATTCATGAAATTGGTGTACCGGCCCATATTAAAGGTTACCAGTATTTGAGAGATGCCATTATTCTGTCTGTAAACGATATGGAAATGCTGAATTCAATTACGAAAATTCTCTATCCTACCATTGCAAAAAAACACCAGACCACACCCAGCAGAGTGGAGAGAGCCATACGCCATGCCATTGAGGTGGCCTGGAGCAGAGGGAAGATGGATACTATCGATGAACTGTTCGGTTATACTGTAAGTACGGGAAAAGGCAAGCCCACAAACTCCGAATTTATCGCCCTGATTGCCGACAAAATACGTCTGGAATACAGGAAATAAGTTGAAACAGAGGGGAAAAATAACTTTTCTTTGCATAAAAAATGGGGTATAATATGAATAAAGCTTTGATTTGCAAGGAGGGTGTTTCAGTGAAAAAAATATTATTTGTGGCATCAGAGGCAGTTCCGTTTATAAAAACAGGGGGATTAGCGGACGTAGTGGGAGCTTTGCCGAAATGCTTTGATAAAAATGAGTATGATGTGCGTGTGATTATTCCCAAATATTTATGCATGAAAGAAGAATACAAAAACCAGTTGCAGTATGTGACCCATTTTTACATGGATATTGGCTACAGACGGGAATATGTAGGGATTATGCAGCTGGTTCACGAAGGTATCCAGTATTATTTTATTGACAATGAATATTATTTCTCAGGCTATCAGCCATACGGAGACATTCGTTTTGATATTGAAAAATTTGCCTTTTTCTCAAAGGCAGCCCTGTCTATACTTCCGGTCATTGATTTCCGTCCGGACCTTATTCACTGCCACGACTGGCAGACAGGCCTCATTCCGGTATATTTAAAAGACAGTTTCCAGGGCGGTTCTTTCTATCAGGGCATTAAGACTGTTATGACCATACATAACCTGAAATTCCAGGGAACCTGGGATATTAAGACCATTCGGGAACTGACCGGTCTGCCGGCTTACTACTTTACACCGGATAAACTGGAAGCTTATAAAGACGCTAATTTGTTAAAAGGCGGACTGGTTTATGCCGATGCCATTACCACCGTCAGCAATACTTATGCAGAAGAGATTAAGACGGAGTTTTACGGAGAACATCTGGACGGCCTTTTAAGAGCCCGCGCCCATGATTTGCGGGGAATTGTAAACGGTATTGATTATGAAGAATACAATCCGGAAACAGATACATTTCTGGCGAAAAATTACAATGCCAAGAATTTCCGGAAAGAAAAAGTGAAAAATAAACTGGCCCTGCAAAAAGAACTGGGACTGCAGGAAGACCCCAAGGTAATGATGATTGGTGTGGTTTCCCGTCTCACAGACCAGAAGGGCTTTGATTTGGTAAATTATGTAATGGACGAGTTGTGCCAGGACAGTATCCAGCTGGTGGTTCTGGGAACCGGTGAAGAACGGTATGAAAACATGTTCCGTCATTTTGCATGGAAATATCAGGGAAAAGTATCTGCCAATATTTTCTATGACAACGGACTGTCACACAGAATTTATGCGTCCTGTGATGCGTTTTTGATGCCGTCCTTATTTGAACCCTGCGGCTTGAGCCAGCTTATGAGCCTTCGTTACGGTACGCTTCCCATTGTAAGAGAAACAGGAGGCTTAAAAGACACAGTGCAGCCGTACAATGAGTACGAAAGTACAGGTACAGGCTTCAGCTTTACAAATTACAATGCCCATGAAATGCTGGGCACGATTCGTTATGCGGAATCTGTTTACTATGATAAGAAGAGAGAATGGAACAAACTGGTAGACAGAGCCATGGCCAAGGATTTCTCCTGGGCAAGTTCTGCAAAACAATATGAAGAAATGTACAGCTGGTTAATCGGCGGCTGAGAATAGCAAAAGAATCCTGTTATAGAAAATGAGAATTCTGCCATACTAAGAATGTGAACAAAAAACATTCAGGAGGAAAATGCTATGACAGAAATCTCGGTACTTGATTTACAGAATCTGCGTCATTTAATCGGCGGCTTTGAAACTACCCACTGCAAAATGCAGGACTATGCCCATGAGGCACAGGATCCGCAGGTAAAACAGTTTTTCCAGAAATCCGCACAGTGTGCAATGGAAAGCAAGCAGCAGTTAATGCAGTTTTTACAGTAGCAGGAGGGAAAGAAAATGACAGATAAGACAATGGTAGCAGATACCCTGGCAGGAATTAACGGAGAATTGGTGCGCTATGGAGAAATGATTAGCCAGACAGAGAACCAGCAGTTGAAACAGGCGTTAAAACAAATGCGGAATCAGTGTGAAATGTCTCAGGAGGAAATCTATCAGATTGCCAGAGCCAAAAGTTATTACGTTCCGGCTGCGTGTGCAAAGCCGGAGGAAGTAGCCCATGTGCGTTCCGTACTGAGTCAGCCGGGAATGTAAAAGAGAAGAAAAACAAATTCGGGAAATAGACCGAAAAGGGAAAAGAGTCTGCTGCAGGACAGAGAAAAAGAGATGCTCTGTTTGCAGGGACTCTTTTTCTATTGTCATGAGAAATGGGGAGAAAGAATGTACAATGGAGAAAAAAGCAGAAAGTTGTGTTTGCGGCAGAGAAGACAAATTCTATTATGGATTGATTTCCTCTTGACAGAACTTCTAAATGGGTTCATACTAAAAACACCTTTAAAACATTTTCTGAGTCTGTCACATTTAGCCCATATCGAGAATATGGCTTCCTGTGACAGCTCCAACCTTTCAGTTTCAGACGGCATTCGCCGCAAAATCCACCTTATAAAAATAAAAGACAGGCAGGTGATTTCTGTGAAAAACAGTTGACAAGCAGGGAAAAGTGTACTATCATGAAATATATAAACGAACATAAGTTCGTGGTTTGAGAGCAGCAGGAAAAGGAGATTAAATATGGCACAGATGGTCAAAGAAGATAAATTAAAGGCTCTGGATGGAGCACTGGCACAGATTGAAAAGCAGTTTGGAAAAGGTTCTGTGATGAAACTGGGAGATTCCACAGCCAATATGAATGTGGAAACCGTTCCTACAGGTGCGCTGAGTCTGGATATTGCCCTTGGTCTGGGCGGGATTCCAAAGGGAAGAATTGTAGAGGTTTACGGACCGGAGTCCAGTGGTAAGACAACCGTAGCTCTTCATATGGTAGCAGAGGTACAGAAAAGAGGAGGAATTGCAGGATTTATTGATGCGGAGCATGCTCTGGATCCTGCTTATGCAAAAAATATCGGAGTAGATATCGACAATTTATACATTTCCCAGCCGGACAATGGCGAGCAGGCTCTGGAAATTACAGAAACCATGGTGCGTTCCGGCGCTGTGGACATTATCATTGTGGACTCTGTAGCCGCACTTGTGCCAAAGGCAGAGATTGAAGGCGATATGGGAGATTCCCATGTGGGGCTTCAGGCACGTCTTATGTCACAGGCTTTGAGAAAGCTGACAGCTCATATCAGCAAATCCAACTGTATTGTTATTTTCATTAACCAGCTTCGTGAAAAAGTGGGTGTTATGTTTGGAAATCCGGAAGTTACTACGGGTGGACGTGCACTGAAATTCTATTCTTCTATCCGTATGGATGTGCGCAGAATTGAGACACTGAAACAGGGCGGAGAAATGGTAGGAAACCGAACCAGAATCAAAGTCGTAAAAAACAAGATTGCGCCTCCGTTTAAGGAAGCCGAATTTGACATTATGTTTGGAGAAGGAATTTCCAGAGAAGGGGATATTTTGGATTTGGCGGCTAATATCGGCGTAGTGAATAAAAGTGGTGCATGGTATGCTTATAATGACGGAAAAATTGGACAGGGACGTGAAAATGCCAAGAAATATTTAAAAGAAAATCCGGAAGTTTCCGAAGAAATCGAAAAGAAAGTGAGAGAATTCTATAGTCTGATTCCGAAAGAAGAAGGCGCGGAGGCGCAGAATGCAGACAGTACAAATACGGAGAAATCCGTAGAGGGTCTTCAGCCTGCAGAGCGTAATAAAGAAGATTAAGGAGGGGAACTTCCATGACGGTTACAGAGATAAAAGCTGTAACAAAACAGAAGTTTCAGGTGGAACTTGACGGGCAGGAGACCTTTGTTTTATACAGGGGTGAGTTGTCCCGCTATGGAATCGAAGAGGAGCGGGAACTTTCTCCGGAAGTATACCGGGAATTGGTGGAGGAGGTGCTCACAAAGAGGGCAAAGCTTCGAGCCATGCACCTTCTTCAGAAAATGGACCGGACAAAAGCAGATTTAAGAAGAAAACTGGAGCAGAGCGGTTATCCCGTCCAAGCCGTGGAAGCGGCTCTGGATTATGTGGAATCCTTCCACTATATTGACGATGCCCGCTATGCAGCCATGTATATAGAAAATCAAAAGAGCCGAAAAGGTATGGCGAGAATCCGCATGGAACTTGTACAAAAAGGCGTATCCTCAGAAATTATACAGCAGGCCTTTGAAGAAGCAGAGGAAAAGACAGATTCCAGGAGTGTCATCCGGCAGATGCTGAAGAAAAAACGAAGAGGGGAAGGCCCTTTGGAGGAAAAAGAGAAGCAGCGGTTATATGGCTTTTTTATGCGGAAAGGTTTTTCTTCTTCTGATATTTTGGCAGTTTTTCGCGAATTGTGAAATTACACAGAAATACGGTTTTTACTTCATGGTTTTCTGTTGACTTTTTTCAAAATTCAGTATAAAATTATACTGTTGTATCCGTACAATGAAAACTAAATAAGGAGGTGCTCCTGTGATAAGCTATGTAATAATTGCAATTGTTGCTGTAGCTGTTTCACTGCTGATTTCCATTCCGGTGACTGCAAATATTTCAGTGAAGAAAAAAGCGGAAAAAGATGCGGAAACTATCGGTACAGCGGAAGTGAAAGCAAGAAGCATTATAGATGAAGCATTGAAGACTGCTGAAACAAAAAAACGTGAAGCTCTCTTAGAAGCAAAAGAAGAAAATCTCCGAACCAAGAACGAGTTGGAAAAAGAGACAAAAGAGAGAAGAAACGAACTTCAGAAGTACGAAAAACGTGTTTTGTCGAAAGAAGAGGCTCTTGATAAGAAAGCAGATGCTTTGGAGAGAAGAGAAGCCGAGTACACAGCAAAGGAAGCAGAATTAAAGAAAAAAGAAAAGAAAGTCGATGAATTACAAGGACAGAGAGTACAGGAACTGGAAAGAATTTCAGGTCTGACCTCCGAACAGGCAAAAGATTATCTGTTGAAAACTGTTGAAGACGAAGTAAAAATTGACACCGCCAAGCTTTACAAAGAATTGGAAAGCAAGGCAAAAGAAGAAGCCGATAAAAAGGCGAAAGAGTATGTAGTAACTGCGATTCAGAAATGTGCAGCAGACCATGTGGCAGAAGCGACAATTTCTGTTGTACAGCTTCCGAGTGATGAGATGAAAGGTCGTATCATCGGACGTGAAGGACGAAACATCCGAACACTGGAGACGCTGACAGGTGTGGATTTGATTATTGATGACACTCCTGAGGCTGTGGTGTTATCCGGATTTGACCCTATCCGAAGAGAAGTAGCCCGAATTGCTCTGGAAAAATTGATTGTAGACGGACGTATTCATCCGGCAAGAATTGAAGAAATGGTTGAAAAGGCTCAAAGAGAAGTTGAATCTATGATGAGAGAAGAAGGAGAAGCAGCGGCACTGGAAGTTGGTGTCCATGGTATTCATCCGGAACTCATTCGTCTTCTGGGCCGCATGAAGTTCCGCTCCAGCTACGGACAGAATGCATTGAAACATTCTATCGAAGTGGCACAGCTGGCAGGTTTGCTGGCAGGCGAAGTAGGAACAGATATACGAATGGCGAAAAGAGCAGGTCTGCTCCATGACATTGGTAAGTCTATCGACCATGAGGTAGAAGGCTCCCATATTCAGATTGGTGCTGACTTATGTAAAAAATATAAAGAATCACAGATTGTGATTAATGCTGTAGAGTCCCATCACGGCGATGTGGAACCTACATCCCTGGTTGCCTGTATTGTACAGGCTGCAGACGCAATTTCTGCGGCAAGACCAGGTGCGAGAAGAGAAACTTTAGAAACTTATACCAACAGATTAAAACAGTTAGAAGACATTACAAACTCCTTTAAGGGAGTAGATAAATCTTTTGCTATTCAGGCAGGAAGGGAAATTCGTGTTATGGTAGTACCGGAGCATGTTACAGATGCGGATATGGTACTTTTGGCCAGAGACATTTCCAAACAGATTGAAGCAGAACTGGAATATCCGGGACAGATTAAAGTAAACGTAATCCGCGAATCAAGAGTTGTAGATTATGCCAAGTAATAAAATCGACTGAAACGATGAAAAAGAAAAGACCCCAAGGGAGAGTAATCCGGGGTCTTTTTTCTTTTGGGAAAACATAGACTGTAATGGGTGAAGAGAATGAAAAAATATAGTAAAATGTTTTCCATATTATATATGGCAGGGTTTGCAGCGGGAATTGTGTGCACGAATCTGCTTTTTGAGAAGACGGGCTATCAGAGCAGTCTTTTGTCCATATATCTGGCGGATGCAGTGCAGAAGGAGACAGAAAAGGCAGGTCTTTTCGGAGAATTGCTGGTAAGAAGAGGAGTCTTTTTTGGATTTGGAACCATTTGTGGTCTGACTGCGGTGGGAGTTCCGCTGGTTGCCATGAGTCTTATCTGGTTTGGATTTCTGGCGGGAAGTCTTATGACAACATTTTTGCTGGATTACGGTATTCGGGGAATTTTCCTGGGAATTATATCCTTTGTGCCCCAGATGTTTTTTTATGTTCCGGGTTGGTTGATTTTTTTCTTTTCTGTAATACAGATGAGTCAGAAATTTTGGGGAAACCGGAAAAGAGAGTCGGCAGACTATCGGGCCTATTTCTTTTTTCTTTCCTTGGCAGCCGTGTGCCTGCTTTTGGGAATCTGGCAGGAAAGTTATGTTAATCAAAATCTTTTAAACTATATTTGGAAAAAATGGGTTTGAGTTCATAAAAAATTAATATTTAGCAACTTACCACATGTGGTATTTGAGTAAAAATAATCGTTCGATATGTTGTGTAAAAGGGGAAAACCTTTTAAAAACAGGGATTTTTGTTAAATTAAGGTTTGATTTTTGTGTGATATATGATATATAATCAAACTATGCCTACAGAAGGGGAATGAAATATGAAGTGCGAAATAGAAGAGTTTATTGGCTATTTACATAATACCAGAGGCACTTCCAAAAATACAGAAGTTTCATATGAACGTGATTTGAAAAAGCTGGAGCGTTTTTTGACAGAGGAGAAAATAGAGAGTGTAGAGCAAGTCAATGCCACACTTTTGAACTCTTATGTTATGTACATGGAGAGAAAGAATTTTGCAGCGTCATCTATTTCCAGAAGTATTGCTTCTATCAGAGCGTTTTTTCATTTTTTATGTCAGACAAGAAGCTGGAAAGAAAATCCGGCTGAGCATTTGAAAGCACCGAAGATAGAGAAAAAAATGCCTGGTATTCTCACGATAGATGAAGTGGATTTGCTTTTGAAGCAGCCGCGGGAAAACACGGCAAAGGGAATCCGGGACAGAGCTATGCTGGAACTTTTGTATGCCACTGGTATCAGAGTAAGTGAATTAATCAGCCTTACCTTAAAAGATATTAATTTGAAACTGGGATATATTACCTGCAGCAGCGGGGAGAAGGAGCGAGTGATTCCATTTGGAAGTGCTGCGAAAAGGTCTGTGGAACATTATATGGAAGGGGCCAGGGCAGAACTTTTAGGTTCTCAGGAAAGTGAAATGTTGTTTTTAAACTGTTCCGGGAAATCTATGAGCCGTCAGGGGTTCTGGAAGGTACTGAAAAGCTATGCGGAGGCAGCAGGTATTCAGCAGGACATTACACCTCATACCCTGCGCCATTCTTTTGCCGCCCATCTGGTACAGAATGGTGCGGATTTAAAAAGTGTTCAGGAAATGATGGGACATTCAGACATTTCCACCACCCAGATTTACATGAATATGAACATGAATAAGATTCGGGATGTGTATATGAAAGCGCACCCCAGAAGATAAAAAGCAAGAAAAAGCCCTTTGGGGTATGCCAAGAGAAAGGTATACGCTCAAAGGGTTTTGTTTTGTACGGATATCAGCAGAGTTCTGCAATGGTATAGATGAGTTTTTCGGTATCTTCCCAGCCAAGGCAGGGGTCTGTGATAGATTTGCCGTAAACGTGGTCAGGACCGATTTTCTGGCTTCCTTCTACCAGGTAACTTTCAATCATAACGCCTTTTACCAGATTACGGATATCCGGGGAGACCAGACGACTGTGGAGTACTTCTTTTACAATGCGAATCTGCTCCTTGAATTTTTTGCCGGAGTTGGAGTGGTTGGCATCAATGATGGCAGCAGGATTTGCCAAGTCTTTTTCCCGGTACATATCCAGAAGACGCTGCAAATCTTCGTAATGATAGTTGGGAATCGTATTGCCATGTTTGCTGACGGCGCCTCTTAAAATGGTGTGGGTCAGAGGATTTCCCTCAGTAGCCACTTCCCAGCCTCTGGAGATAAAATCGTGTCCGGCTTGTGCTGCAATCACAGAATTTATCATAACGGAGAAATCACCGCTGGTAGGGTTTTTCATACCTGCCGGAATGTCCAGGCCGCTGACCATAAGGCGGTGCTCCTGATTTTCTACAGAACGGGCGCCGATGGCAACGTAGGAAAGTAGGTCAGAAAGATAATGCCAGTTATCGGGATAAAGCATTTCGTCAGCGGAAGTCAGACCTGTTTCGGCAAGAGAACGCAGGTGCATTCTGCGAATAGCCAGAATACCGGCCAGAACGTCAGGCTTAGCTTCTGGGTCAGGCTGATGCAGCATGCCTTTATAGCCCTCGCCTGTGGTGCGCGGTTTGTTGGTATAAATACGGGGTACCAGTACCACACGTTCTTTTACTTTTTCCTGCAGACGGGCCAGGCGGTTGGTGTATTCGCAGACAGATTCCTCGTTGTCTGCAGAGCAGGGACCTACAATGACAAGAAATTTGTCTGATTTTCCGGTGAAAATATCCTGAATCATGGTATCACGGATGGCTTTCGCTTTTTTTAATTTTTCGGGTACCGGAATTTGTTCTTTGACTTCATCCGGGGTGGGGAGTTGTTTGACGAATGAAAAACTCATGGCAGTCTCCTTTGTATTTCGTAATCAATATTCTTCAAAACCAAATTATAATACAAGAAAACAGTATTGTCGATAGTTTTGTACAAAATACTTCAAAACTTTAAAGCGATTATGTATGAAAATAATCGCGAAGAAAATAAACAGACAAAAGTGTGGACAAAAGTTCGCTGACAATCAGTCCCCAAAGGTATCCGATAATGCCGTATTTTGGAATGACCAGGCAGACAAATGCCAGACGGACTCCAAGCCCCAGGGTATTCAGCAGGAAACTCTGGTTTACCAGCCCCAGACCATTTAAAATGCCGCCCAGGGTACCGGAGAGGTACAGGCAGGGACAGATAAAGGACAGGATTTTGATAAAGGTTCCGGCAAACTCGCTTTTGAAAAGAAGCAGCCCCAGGAAATTGCCTGCAAAATAGAAAAAGGCAGTAGACGCTGCCCCTAAAAGCAGACAGTATTTCATAGAAAGAAAGATACTGCGCCGGATGTGGTTGCGGTTGCCAACAGCCTGCTGCTCGGCTACAGAGGGAAGCAAAACCGTAGAAACGGCGTTGGTAATAGCAGAGGGAAAGAGTATCAGCGGCAGAGCCATTCCGGTGAGAGTCCCATAGACAGAAAGGGCAGAGGCATTGTCCAGTCCATACAGCCTAAGATGTCCGGGGATGAGCACAGACTCGATACTGTGCAGCAGATTGACTAAAAGCCGGTTGCAGGTCAGAGGAAAGGAGAGACAGACAATGGCTTTTATATCTGCAAAAGGCGATTTCATAAAGCGCAAAGAATATTGCTGTTTCTTATAATCCAAAAGAATAAAAAATCCGGAGAACACCATGGAGGCCAGTTCTCCGCCCAGAAGTCCGCTGACAGCCAGGGCGGGTGTAGGGGAAATTCCTTGTTCTGTCTGAATAAGAAAAAGAAGATAGGAAGTGCCAATACGAGCGCACTGTTCCAGAAGCTGCGCAGCAGCCGGAACGGCCAGTTTTTTCCGGGCAAAGCAGTAGCCGTTGACACAGGCATGAAAAGTTCCCATGGGAATGGAAAGAGCCATGATTTTTAAAAGGGGAGTACAGCTTTCTTCCAAGAGAATGTGCACTGCAAACCAGGAGGCATGACGGTACAGGAAAAAAGAGGACAGCAATGCAATCAAAACGGACAGGAAGGTGGAAAGGAGAAAAATATCTCTGGCTCCCTGCTCGTCTTTTAAGGCAGCTCTTGCGGCTGTAAATCTGGAGATTGCGGTCTGAATCCCTCCTACAGAGAGGGCAAAACACAGGGTATGGATGGGGAAAATAAGCTGGTAGATTCCCATGCCCTGCGCACCAATCACCTGGGAGAGGAATATTCTATAAATAAATCCCAGAATTTTTGTCAGGAATCCGGAGAGGGTTAAGAGCAGGGTTCCTTTTAAAAGCAGATGCCTGTCGTTCATAGTTTCACCGATTTTTCCTTTTTCCTAAATATATTCCCAAAAGGTGCTTGACAGAACAGAGGAAAGGTGATATTCTACTTCCAGATTAGAAATCCGACTAAAATAGTAGGAATTGAAAAGAGGCGATAAATTGAAACTTTCCACAAAGGGCAGGTATGGTCTGCGGGCGATGATTGACCTGGCGCTGTATAGTGATGAAGAGGCAGTGTCCATACAAAGTATTTCTGTCAGACAGAACATTTCCGACAATTATCTGGAACAGCTTGTGCGCAAGCTGAAGAAAGAGGGACTGGTGGTCAGCGTCCGGGGAGCCCAGGGTGGTTACAGACTGGCAAAGCCGGCAGATGAAATTTCGGTAGGAGATGTGCTAAGAGCTTTGGAGGGCAGCCTGGAGGCAGTTTCCTGCGGCGAGGGAAATAACCTTCACTGTCAGGGAGAAGACTTATGCGTGACCCGGTATGTCTGGCAGAGAATTAATCGAAGTATTCAGGAAACAGTGGATTCCATTATGATAAGCCAACTGGTAGAAGAAAGCCGCAAGGTGCGGGAAAAAGGACAAATTAAAGTGCAAAAATGTGATTAATAGGAGATGAAGATTATGAAGACGAGAATTTATCTGGATAATGCAGCAACTACAAAGACTTCTAAAGAAGTAGTAGATGCCATGCTTCCTTATTTTACAGAGGATTACGGAAATCCTTCCAGTATTTACGAAATTGGACAGAGAAGTAAAGAGGCTATTACAAAGGCCCGTGAGCAGATTGCACAGGTGATTGGCGCAAAAACGGAAGAAATTTATTTTACCGCAGGCGGCAGTGAGTCTGACAACTGGGCGTTAAAGGCGGCTTTTGAAGCATATTCAGGCAAGGGCAATCACATCATTACTACGAAAATTGAGCACCATGCGATTTTGCATACCTGCGAATATCTGGAAAAACAGGGCGCCAGAATCACCTACCTGGATGTAGATGAAAACGGTCTGGTAGATTTGGAGGAACTGCAGAAAGCCATCTGTCCAGAAACGATTCTGATCTCTGTTATGTTTGCCAACAATGAAATCGGAACCATTGAGCCGGTGAAGGAAATCGGTATGATTGCAAAAGAACATGGGGTACTTTTCCATACCGACGCAGTACAGGCATTTGGTCAGGTTCCCATTGATGTAGACGAGATGAACATTGATATGTTAAGTTCCAGTGCCCATAAGATTAACGGACCCAAGGGAATCGGCTTTCTCTATATCCGCAAGGGCGTGAAAATCCGTTCTTTTGTACACGGCGGTGCCCAGGAAAGAAAGAGAAGAGCCGGAACTGAAAATGTACCGGGAATTGTAGGTTATGGTGTGGCTGCCAAAAGAGCGGCAGAGAGCATGGAAGAGCGCACAAAAAAGGAAAGAGAACTGAGAGATTATCTTATTGAGAGAGTCTTAAAAGAGGTTCCTTATGTAAAATTAAACGGAGACCCGGTAAAACGTCTTCCGAATAATATGAATTTCAGTTTCCGGTTTATCGAAGGGGAATCCCTGCTGATTATGCTGGATATGAAAGGAATTGCAGGTTCCAGTGGTTCTGCATGTACTTCCGGTTCCTTAGACCCTTCTCATGTACTTCTGGCTATCGGCCTGCCTCATGAGATTGCACACGGTTCTCTGCGTCTGACTCTTGGGGAAGACATTACGAAGGAAGACTTGGATTACACTCTGGAGCAGATAAAAGAAATCGTGGGAAGACTGCGGGAACTGTCCCCGTTATATGAAGATTTTGTAAGAAAACAGGAAAAACAGAAACAGTAAGAAAAATAAGAGAATTTTTTGAATAAACGGAGGAATTTATTATGTACAGTGAAAAAGTTATGGACCATTTTCAGAATCCAAGAAATGTAGGAGAAATCGAAAATGCCAGTGGTGTGGGGACTGTAGGCAATGCAAAATGTGGAGATATTATGCGTATCTATCTGGATATTGATGAAAACCAGATTATCAGAGACTGTAAGTTCAAAACCTTTGGATGCGGTGCAGCAGTGGCCACTAGCAGCATGGCAACAGAACTGGTAAAAGGAAAAAACATTCAGGAAGCACTGCAGATAACCAATAAAGCGGTTATGGAAGCGCTGGACGGACTTCCGCCAGTGAAGGTGCACTGTTCTTTGCTGGCAGAAGAGGCTATTCATGCAGCATTATGGGATTATGCGGAAAAGAATGGAATCAAAATCGAGGGACTGACCAAACCGAAATCTGACATTCATGAGGGCGAAGAGGAAGAAGAGGAAGAATATTAATGGCAAAGAAAAAGGTAGTGGTAGGGATGTCCGGCGGTGTGGATTCCTCTGTGGCAGCCTGGCTTTTGAAACAGCAGGGGTATGATGTTATTGGCGTTACCATGCAGATATGGCAGGAGGAAGACCGGGAGTTTCAGGAAGAAAACGGGGGTTGTTGCGGTCTGAGCGCCGTAGACGATGCCAGAAGAGTAGCTCAAGTGCTGGATATTCCCTACTACGTCATGAATTTCAGAAAAGAGTTTAAAGAAAATGTCATTGATTACTTTACCAGAGAGTATCTGGAGGGCAGAACACCCAATCCCTGTATCGCCTGTAACCGTTATGTGAAATGGGAGTCCCTTTTAAAGAGAAGTCTGGATATTGGCGCCGATTACATTGCTACCGGACATTATGCCAGAGTGGAACAGCTGCCAAACGGCAGGTATGCTATCCGCAATTCGGTTACTGCAAAAAAAGACCAGACCTATGCGCTTTATAATCTGACACAGGAACAGCTTTCCAGAACATTGATGCCGGTGGGAGACTACACAAAAGACGAAATCCGCCGTATGGCAGAGGAAGCCGGACTTCCCGTGGCACATAAAAAGGACAGTCAGGAAATCTGTTTTGTGCCGGATAATGACTATGCAGGTTTTATTGAGGAGCATACAGGCAGAAAAACAGAAAAGGGTAATTATGTCCTGGAAGACGGCAGTGTTATCGGGCAGCACCAGGGAATTATCCATTACACCATTGGCCAGAGAAAAGGTTTGAATCTTGCCATGGGTCATCCCGTTTTTGTGACGGAAATCCGTCCTGAGAGCAACGAGGTAGTCATTGGAGAAAATGAAGATTTATTCGTATATAGTCTGCTTTGCGACAGGGTGAATTTTATGGCCATGGAAAAGCTGGAGGAGGGCAGAAATCTTACAGCAAAAATTCGTTATAATCATTCGGGTGCACCTTGTACACTAAAGGATGCAGGTGACGGAAAGGTAATAGTGACTTTTCAAGAACCTCAAAGAGCCATCACGCCGGGACAGGCTGTCGTCTTTTATCAGGGCGAATATGTGGCAGGAGGCGGCATTATTCTGGGAAAAGCATAAAGAATAGGCAGATAAGAAAAAGGGCTGCTGTATCAGAGGAAAATCGTCTGATACGGCAGCCTTTTTGAGACTGGAAATTTGGTTTTAAAGCTTTATAAATTCCGGTTTTCTCTTTTTGAAAATGGTATAATACCGGAATCCACAGGCTTTTAGCAGTTCGCCCATTTTTGGAAAATCGTAAGCCATATGTTCCGGTGCATGGCCGTCAGAGCCCAGCGTCAGAATTTCCCCTCCCAGTTCCCGGTAGCGAGTCAGAATATCCTCTGTGGGGTTTGGGTGACCCAGTCCATATTTAAAGCCCGCACTGTTACATTCCAGTCCAATGCCCTTTTCAATCAGAGTTTTGAGAATTTCGTCCAGAATATCCCTGTAAGCCCGGTAAGAATAATCTTTGTTTTTCTCAGGGCCGTAGCGTACCACATAGTCAATATGCCCACAGGTATCAAAGCAGGAGAAAGTTTTCAGGTTTTCCAGAACCACTTCAAAATACCGATGGTAGGCCTGGTACTGGGTTCTGCCCTCATAAAAATCTTTCTTATAGGGATCCAGACGGTCGGCTACATGGACGGAGCCGATGAGAAAGTCAAAGTCAGAAGAAGTGGCAAGGGTCGGAATTTCCTTTTTTAAATGAGGCTGAAGTCCCATTTCGAGACCGAAAAACACAGAGATGGTATCTGCGTATTTTTCTTTCAGTTCCCGGCAGGTTTTTTCGTAGGCAGGCAAATCAACCAGAAAGTTCAGCTCTCCCGGGGGAAAATCCAAATCCATATGTTCTGTAAAGCAGATACCGGGAAGCCCCAGGGCAATGCCTCTTTGAATCATGGACTCCATAGGAGCCTGGCTGTCACTGGAAAAAGAGGTATGCAGATGAAAATCATAATACATGGCAAAACTCCTTTACTGTAAAATATGCTTTTTTCTACATTATAAACGCTGATTTGCAGGGGTTTCAAGTGGTATTACAGGAAATTGCTATTTCATAAAAAGGAATTTTGAAAATAGACTTGAATTTTTGGATAAAAACAGGTACAATATGGACAAGGTTGATGTTTCTTTAACGAAGTTAGGCTTTAAAGCTAAACTCTGTTAAAGAACTCCCATATAAATCAATCACTTTTAGGAGGAATGAAAATCATGGCAGTAAAAGTAGCAATTAATGGTTTTGGACGTATTGGACGTCTTGCATTCAGACAGATGTTCGGAGCAGAAGGATTTGAAATCGTTGCAATCAACGACTTAACATCTCCAGCTATGTTAGCTCACTTACTGAAATATGATTCTACTCAGGGTAGATATGAATTAGCTGATAAAGTAACAGCAGGTGAAGATTCCATCACAGTTGACGGAAAAGAAATCAAAATTTACGCAAAAGCTAATGCAGCTGAACTTCCTTGGGGAGAAATCGGTGTAGACGTAGTTCTGGAGTGTACAGGATTCTACACATCTAAAGACAAAGCACAGGCTCACATTGATGCAGGCGCTAAGAAAGTTGTTATTTCCGCTCCGGCTGGAAACGACCTTCCTACCATCGTTTACAATGTAAACCATGAAACATTAACAGAAAATGACAACATCATTTCTGCAGCTTCCTGTACAACAAACTGCTTAGCTCCTATGGCAAAAGCATTAAATGACTTAGCTGAAATCCAGTCCGGTATTATGTGCACAATTCACGCTTACACAGGCGATCAGATGACACTGGACGGACCACAGAGAAAAGGTGATTTAAGACGTTCCCGTGCAGCAGCAGTAAACATTGTTCCTAACAGCACAGGTGCTGCAAAAGCTATCGGATTAGTTATTCCTGAATTAAACGGAAAATTAATCGGCGCTGCTCAGCGTGTACCGACACCTACAGGTTCTACAACAATCTTAACAGCAGTTGTAAAAGGAAACGTTACAAAAGAACAGATTAATGATGCTATGAAAGCAGCAGCTACAGAATCTTTCGGATACAACACAGATGAAATCGTATCCAGTGATATCGTTGGTATGAGATTCGGTTCTCTGTTCGACGCTACACAGACAATGGTTCTTCCATTAGACAACGGCACAACAGAAGTTCAGGTTGTATCATGGTATGACAACGAAAACTCTTACACAAGCCAGATGGTTAGAACAATCAAATACTTCGGAAAATTATTAAACAAATAATTTCAAGTATTTATAAAGGCTCAGGAAGGGGTCCGGTCTATTGTGGGCCGGATCCCTTTCGTTTTTTCAGACCCGAAGAATAAGGAAAAGGAGGCATTTTTTAATGCTCAATAAAAAATCAGTTGACGATATTAACGTAAAAGGAAAAAAAGTCCTGGTTCGCTGTGACTTTAACGTACCCTTACAGGAAGGTAAAATTACAGATGAAAACCGCCTGGTAGCAGCTCTTCCTACGATTAAAAAATTGATTGCTGACGGCGGCAAAGTAATTCTCTGCTCCCATCTTGGGAAACCGAAGGGAGAAGCAAAACCGGAATTATCTCTTGCCCCGGTTGCAAAACGTCTGTCTGAATTATTAGGACAGGAAGTAACATTTGCAGCTGATCCGGAAGTGGTAGGACCAAACGCAAAAGCAGCGGTAGACGCTATGAAAGACGGCGAAGTTGTTTTACTGGAAAACACACGTTACAGAGCAGAAGAGACAAAGAACGGAGAAGCTTTCTCAAAAGAACTGGCCTCTCTTTGCGATGTATTTGTAAACGACGCATTCGGTACAGCACATCGTGCACACTGCTCTAACGTAGGTGTTACACAGTTCGTTGACACAGCAGTAGTAGGCTACTTAATGCAGAAAGAAATCGATTTCCTGGGAAATGCAGTGAACAATCCGGAAAGACCATTTGTTGCAATTCTTGGAGGCGCAAAGGTTTCCAGCAAGATTTCTGTTATCAACAACCTGCTTGATAAAGTGGATACTTTAATCATTGGCGGAGGAATGGCTTATACTTTCTCCAAAGCAGCAGGCGGAAACATTGGTATTTCTCTGTGTGAAGATGATTATTTACAGTATGCCCTTGATATGCAGAAAAAAGCAAAAGAAAAAGGCGTGAAATTACTTCTTCCTGTAGACCACAGAATCGGAGATGCTTTCTCCAATGACTGCAACATCCAGATTGTTAAGAGCGGCGAAATCCCAGAAGGATGGGAAGGTATGGATATCGGACCTGAAACAGAAAAACTTTTCTGTGACGCGGTAAAAGACGCAAAAACAGTTGTATGGAATGGACCAATGGGCTGCTTTGAAATGCCGAACTTTGCACACGGAACAGCAGCAGTGGCAAAAGCACTGGCTGAAACAGATGCAACAACTATCATCGGTGGCGGTGACTCTGCAGCAGCTGTAAATATTCTGGGATATGGCGACAAAATGACACATATTTCCACAGGCGGCGGTGCTTCTTTGGAATTCCTGGAAGGAAAAGAACTCCCAGGCGTTGCAGCAGCAAACGATAAATAAGTCAGGGTCGGGCTTTAAAAGACACCAAATATAAGAAAGAAGGTTATTCCCATGGCAAGAAGAAAAATTATTGCTGGAAACTGGAAAATGAACATGACTCCAAGTGAGGCTGTTGAACTGGTAAACACATTGAAACCACTGGTGGCAAATGAAGAAGTAGACGTGGTATTTTGTGTTCCTGCTATTGATATTGTACCGGTTGTAGAAGCTGTAAAAGGCAGTAACATTCAGGTGGGTGCAGAAAATATGTACTTTGAAGAAAAAGGCGCTTACACAGGCGAAATTTCACCAAACATGTTAGTAGATGCAGGTGTAAAATATGTCATTTTAGGACATTCCGAGAGAAGAGAATATTTCGGTGAAACAAACGAAGACATTAACAAAAAAATGCACAAAGCATTTGAGCACGGTTTAGTACCGATTATGTGCTGCGGCGAAACTCTGGAACAGAGAGAGCAGGGCGTAACTATGGACTTTATCCGTCAGCAGGTAAAAGTTGGATTCCAGGGAATTACTGCAGAGCAGGCGAAAGAAGCGGTTATCGCTTATGAGCCAATCTGGGCTATCGGAACAGGCAAAACAGCAACTACAGAGCAGGCACAGGAAGTTTGCAAGGCTATCCGTGCATGTATTGCAGAAGTGTATGACGAAGCAACTGCAGAAGCTATCCGTATTCAGTACGGCGGTTCTGTAAATGCTGCAACAGCTCCGGATTTATTTGCACAGGCAGATATCGATGGCGGTTTAGTTGGCGGCGCTGCATTGAAACCAGATTTCGGTAAAATCGTAAACTATAAATAATCAAAAGCGATGGATATTATGTAACAACGGAAAGAGAGACCTTGTATGGAAAATTCTGTGCAGGGTCTTTTTTGTATAGCAGAAAAGTTTTTTCAAGAACTCTTACACCCCTTCCAAATCAAAAGGCGGTGTATATTCCTCCTTTGCGCTGCTTTTCTTCTGCATAAACCCTTCGGTCAGTCCCAGGGCGATGGCAGTGTCCAGGACTTTGTTGTATTCATAACTGGTAATGCGCCGGTTGATTTCAGGATAATCGCTGCTTCTATAAAAAGGCGTGTACTGGCTTAACAGGCTGAGCAGGAAGCTGTGTTTGGGAAGTGTTTCCTGCAGCCAGGTAAGGAGTCTTATGGAATCTTCTTTACAGCCCGGAAGTACCATATGGCGTATAATAACTCCTTTTTGCAGAATGCCCTGACTGTCAAAAACAGGAGAGGGACATTGCTGTACCATTTTGATAAGGGCAGGACCGGCAAAGGCAAAATAGTCTTTTGCTTTTGAGTAGCGCAGGGAAAGTGCTGAATCAAAATATTTTAAATCCGGCAGCCAGATGTCCACATAGTTTTTCAGTAAATCAATCATTTCCGGTTTCTCATATCCGCTGGTGTTATAGACAACAGGGATGGTCAGACGATTTTTTACCAGTTCCAGAGCAGGAAGAATCTGAGGCAGAAAATGGGTAGCAGTTATCAGATTAATATTGTGCGCGCCCTGTTCCTGAAGCGAAAGAAAAATTTCTCCCAGACGTTGGGGCGTCAAGTCTTTTCCGATTTGTCCGCTGCTGATGGCGTGATTTTGACAAAAGCAGCATTTTAAGGTACACCCGGAAAAGAAAACGGCTCCGCTGCCTTTGGTACCGCTGATACAGGGCTCTTCCCAGAAGTGCAGGGCAGCTCTGGCCGCTTTCACGGTGGAGAAACAGCCGCAGTAGCCAACACGATGGTTTCTGTCAATTTCGCAGTTTCTGGGGCAGAGCCGACAGTGGGAAGTGGAAAGAAGAGGATGTTCAAGTACTTGTTTCATAAAATAGATGTTCACCTTTCCTGATAAATTTTGTTTTATGCTTTTTTCATCATATAAAAACTTTAGGGATATTTCAAGAGAAAACCAGAAAAGGGTTTCTTTTTGGGATTTTTTGGAGTAAAATAGTGTATGTGAACCGGAGAAATTTGGAAAAGCAGAGAAAAAGGATGTTTATATTCATGTCAGGGAAAAAAGACAATAAGAAAGAAAAATTGAAAAGCTTGAAAAAAGCGGATGAAAGACTGAAAAAAGAGAAAAAAGGTGTAAAGAAAACAAAAAGGAAGAGGGGTTCCGGCAAGAAAATTGCTGTGGGAACAGCGGCGGCAGCGGTATGCATTCTGGCAGCAGGTTATGTGGCTGGGGCTGTGTACTATCAGAATCGATTTTACCCCGGAACGGAAATTAATGGCGTGAAATGCGGCGGACAGACTGTGGCAGAAGTGAAAAAGGACGTTAAGGAAACTTCCGAAACTTATACGCTTACCATTCAGGAAAAAGACGATAAAAAGGAAATTATCAGCGGGGATACGATAAAGCTCACATATAAAGACGATAAAGGTCTGGAAAAGACCAAGGAGAAGCAAAATTCCTGGATTTGGCCTGTGCAGATTTTTGGAGACAAAACTTATAAAGTCAGTATGGACAGTTCTTATGATGAGGCCAGCCTGACCAGTGCAATCGACCAGCTGCAGTGTCTGCAGGATGCCAATGTGACCCAGCCCCAGAATGCTTCCATAGAAGATAACGGAACCTCGTATGTGATTGTTCCGGAAGTGTTGGGAACGGCACTGGATAAGGAAAAGACGGTTGCTGCTATTAAAGAGGCAGTGGATACACGAAAGGAAACTCTTTCTTTGGAAGAGGCAGACTGTTATTTGAAGTCGACAGTGCTGCAGACAGATGAAGCGCTGAAACAGGAGGCGGACAGACTGAATACGCTGACCAGTGTACAACTGAGTGTGAATTTTGGCAGCGGTACGGAAACCATTACCAGAGACATGCTGAAATCCTGGCTGAAAAAAGGAGAGGACGGCAGTTACAGTTTTGATGAAAGTGTCGTAAAACCAGTAGTTATCGGCTGGTCTGAAAAATATAATACTTACGGCAAGGCAAGGGACTTTCAGACTTCCGGAGGCGCCACGGTACATCTGACCGGCGGGGACTATGGCTGGAGAGTGTGGCAGGACAAGACGACAGAAGCGCTTATGGCTGCTTTGAATGAAGGCAAGAGCCAGGAACTGGAAGCTACCTGGCTGTACAAGGGACAGACTCATGGCGGAAACGACATTGACGGAACCTATGTGGAAATTTCTATCAGTGAGCAGCGTATGTGGTTTTATAAAGACCATGTATGCCTGGTAGATACTCCTGTAGTAACCGGAAATCCAAACAAAGGAAACGGAACCCCGGCAGGAGGTGTCTGGAGGCTGAAAGATAAAGCCAGCCCCTTTACGCTGGTTGGAAAGAAGCCGGATGGAAGCATTGATTATGAAGAACCCGTGAATTACTGGATGCCCTTTAACGGAGGAATCGGGATTCACGATCTGACCAAGCGAAGTGAATTCGGAGGTGATATTTACCTCTACAATGGTTCTCATGGCTGTATTAATACACCTCTTGAGAATGTGAGAACGATTTATGAAAATATTGAAGTGAATACGCCTGTTGTTGTGTATTAATATTATGCATCATTCTATGCATAAAAATAGGTGAAAGAGGCCGCTGTGCAGCTGATATGTATATATTTGATATTTACAGATTAGAAATGCACAGCGGTTTTGGCATATTTTTCGCTTGCAAAGAGAGAGAAAAGCTGATATAATGCATAGCAGTTGAATAAATATACATTATATACAGAATAAATGAATATTATATGAATAAAGGAGAGGCAATTATGAAAAAGAAAATTTTAGTTATGGCAATGACCGCCGCTATGCTGGCGGCAGCAGGATGTGGAAGTGGAAAGAGCGCAGAACCGGTGGAGATTTCTTCAAAAGAAGACTTGGCAGATTTAAAGATTGGTGTGCAGATTGGTACTACAGGAGACAGCCAGGCGACAGAAGCGGTTAAAGAAGATAAGCAGGTAAGCCGTTTTAACAAGGGAGCCGATGCGATTCAAGCGTTGAAAAACGGAAAAATTGACTGTGTGGTTATTGACTCTCTCCCAGCAGAAAAATTTGTGGAAGCAAACGATGATTTGAAAATTGTAGACGGCATTTTTGATAAAGAAGAATATGCTATCTGTCTGAAAAAAGGCAACATAGAACTGAAGGAAGAAATGAATCAGGTGTTGAAAGAGTTAAAGGAAGATGGAACCTTAGAGCAGATTCAGAGCAATTATCTTGGAGATGAAGTGGGAGAACACCCCTATGAATCTCCTGCGGACGCAGACCATTCTAAAGGAACGCTTACTATGGCTACCAATGCAGAATTTGAGCCATGGGAATACAAAGAAGGCGATGAAATCGTGGGGATTGATGCGGATATTGCAAGAGCGATCTGCGATAAAATGGGATATGACCTGAAGATTGAGGATATGGCATTTGAAATGATTCTGGCTACC
Organism: Blautia acetica; assembly: GCF_038739805.1. Taxonomy (NCBI): domain Bacteria; kingdom Bacillati; phylum Bacillota; class Clostridia; order Lachnospirales; family Lachnospiraceae; genus Blautia; species Blautia acetica. Next base: position 225,612 of record NZ_JBBEWO010000001.1, read on the forward strand.
GTAGATACCGGAAAAGCAGATTTCGGTGCTGCTGGTATGACCGTCAATGCAGAGCGTGAAAAAAGCGTGGACTTTACGGACACTTATGCGGAAGCTACTCAGGTAGTCATTGTGAAGAAATAATAAGGAGACAGAAGATATGTTGGAAAATTTACAGGCATGGTTTCAGCGCTACTTTGTGGATAACGGCGCAACCTCTTGGTGGCTGGAAGGTTTGAAAACAACCGTTCTGGTTACCCTGCTGGCCCTTTGTATCGGTGTGGTGCTGGGATTTCTCATTGCCATTATCCGTACCACTCATGAGCAGACAGGAAAGCTGAAACTCCTGAATCTGCTGGCAAAGATTTATCTGACGGTTATCCGCGGTACACCGTCCATGATTCAGATTTTGATTTTCTATTCCGTGGTTTTTGCCAGTGTGAATCTGAATAATATTATCATCGGCGGAATTGCCTTTGGTATTAATTCCGGCGCTTATGTGGCAGAAATTGTCCGTTCCGGTATTATGTCTATTGACAAGGGACAGACAGAAGCGGGCAGAAGTCTGGGACTTTCTGCAGTGCAGACTCTGTGGCTGATTATTATGCCTCAGGCATTTAAAAACGTGCTTCCTGCGCTGATTAATGAGTTGATTGTACTGTTAAAAGAAACAGCTATTATTGGTTATATCGGCACTACAGATATTACAAAAGCGGCAACTCTGGTACAGAGCCGTACTTACAGTGCGTTTGTGCCTTTGATTTCAGCGGCTGTATTCTACCTGGTGCTGGTTATGCTGCTGACCCACTTTATGGGCAAACTGGAAAGGAGGCTGCGCAAGAGTGAACACTAAAGGAGAAGTTTTGATTCAGGTGCAGAACCTGCAGAAATCTTTTGATGGAAATGTGGTTTTGGATGGAATTTCCACCGAAATCCACAAAGGAGAAGTTGTGGCTATTATCGGACCTTCCGGTTCCGGTAAATCTACGTTTCTGCGCTCTTTAAACCTTATGGAGGAACCTACAGGGGGAAAAATCCTGTTTGAAAACGTGGATATTACAGATCCCAAGGTGGATATTAACCGTCATCGTCAGAAAATCGGCATGGTATTTCAGCAGTTTAATCTGTTTCCACATAAGACCGTGAAGGAAAATATTATGCTGGCGCCGGTGACTTTAAAGCTGATGACTCAGGAAGAGGCTTCTAAAAAGGCCGATGAACTGCTGGAGAGAGTGGGACTGCCGGATAAAGCAGGAGCCTATCCGGGACGCCTTTCCGGAGGTCAGAAGCAGCGTATTGCCATTGCAAGAGCCCTGGCTATGAATCCGGACGTTATGCTTTTTGACGAGCCTACTTCTGCCCTGGACCCGGAAATGGTAGGGGAGGTTCTGGAAATTATGAAGGAACTGGCTCATACGGGTATGACCATGGTAGTGGTAACTCATGAAATGGGATTTGCAAGGGAAGTAGCCAGCCGTGTGCTGTTTGTGGACGGAGGAAACATTCAGGAGGACGCAGAACCTCAGGAATTTTTCGGCAATCCGAAGAATCCCCGTCTGAAAGAATTTTTATCAAAAGTACTGTAATGGAAAACTGCCAAAAGAACAGTTGTCATCCCCAAAGACCGCTTGTTCTTTTGGCAGTTTTGTTGTTTGAAAAATTTTGTGGGAAATATTTGGAAGAGACAGAAACGGAAATCTTGGGATTGAAAAATCTGGGATTTCTGTTAAAATATAAACGGGTAAAAAGTTAGTAAATCAAATTTTATATAAGGGAGAAATTACTATGAGTAAAAAACCAACCGTATTAATGATTCTCGATGGCTATGGATTGAATGACAAGTGTGAGGCAAATGCGGTCTGCGAAGGAAAAACACCGATTATGGACCAACTGAAAGCACAGTGCCCATTTGTAAAGGGAAATGCCAGCGGTATGGCCGTAGGTCTTCCGGAAGGGCAGATGGGAAATTCAGAGGTCGGACACCTGAATATGGGGGCAGGCCGTATTGTATATCAGGAACTGACAAGAATTACAAAAGAAATTGAGGATGGAGACTTTTTCAAAAATGAAGCTCTGTTAAAAGCTGTGACAAATGCAAAAGAACAGAACAGCGCCCTGCATTTATTCGGTCTGATGTCAGACGGCGGTGTGCACAGCCACCTGACTCATGTATTCGGTCTTCTGGAACTGGCTAAAAGAGAAGGGCTGTCCAAAGTTTTTGTACACTGCTTCCTGGATGGAAGAGACACACCTCCTACAGGCGGCAAAGGTTATGTGGAACAGCTTTGTGCGAAAATGGAAGAACTGGGTGTAGGACAGGTTGCCTCCGTTATGGGACGTTACTATGCAATGGACCGCGATAACCGCTGGGATCGTGTGGAACTGGCTTTCAATGCCATGACAAAGGGCGAAGGCGTACAGGCTGAATCTGCTGTGGAAGCTATCCAGGCTTCTTATGACAATGATAAGACAGATGAATTTGTTCTGCCTACTGTCATTGTGAAAGACGGAGCACCAATCGGAACAGTAAAAGACAAGGATTCCGTTATCTTCTTTAACTTCCGTCCGGACCGTGCAAGAGAAATTACAAGAGCCTTCTGTGATGATGACTTCACAGGTTTTGCGAGAGACAAGAGATTGGATCTGACTTATGTATGCTTTACAGAATACGACCCGACGATTCCAAACAAAGAGGTTGCTTTCCATAAAGTATCCATTAACAATACTTTCGGAGAATTTCTGGCAGCAAACGGTCTGAAACAGGCTCGTATTGCAGAGACAGAGAAATATGCCCATGTAACCTTCTTCTTTAACGGTGGTGTGGAAGAGCCAAACGAGGGAGAAGACCGTATTCTGGTAAAATCTCCAAAAGTTGCAACTTATGATTTAAAACCGGAAATGAGCGCTTATGAAGTATGCGATAAACTGGTAGAGGCGATTAAATCTGACAAATATGATGTCATTATCATCAACTTTGCAAACCCGGATATGGTTGGACATACCGGTGTGGAAGCAGCTGCTATCAAAGCCATTGAAGCAGTGGACGAGTGTGTGGGAAAAGCAGTAGAAGCAGTGAAAGAGGTAAACGGACAGATGTTTATCTGTGCAGACCACGGAAATGCAGAACAGCTGGTGGATTATGAAACAGGCGCACCGTTTACAGCACACACCACAAATCCGGTTCCCTTTATTCTGGTAAATGCAGACCCGTCTTATGGCTTGAGAGAAGGGGGCTGTCTGGCAGACATTGCGCCAACCCTGATTGAATTAATGGGTATGGAACAGCCGGCAGAAATGACAGGAAAATCTCTGCTGATTAAAAAATAAAAAGTATACAAAGTTATCCTTTTAAAATCCACAGGATTTTGTGTAGTATTCCGGGTTGTATTTTTACAGCCCGGGTGCTATGATAAAGTCACATTTCAAAAGAAATCTAAAACATCAGGGCCAGTCGGCCGAACAATCCAAAACATGAAAAATCGAAAGCAGGAAAACAGATAAGACTGTTATATGCTATGTTTTTATGCTGCATGGCACATCCGTGTTCTTTTTCTGGATTCCTGGGAAAGGGGACACTATGAGCAGTCATGGAAAAAGAAAAATACGTATCTGGGGAATAGTGCTTTCGCTGCTTCTCTGTCTTTGCACTTTTGTGCAGGCAGCAGAACTTGGAAAAGTAACTATGGAAAGAGTAAGATGGGTGGAATATCCCCATTATTGGGGTGTTCATGGCACCTATTTTTATACGGCTCACACGGAACAGGGAGATTATACCGCGTACTGTCTGGAGCCGGACAAAAATTTTGTGCCGCCCGGAGAGTATGAGCCGGAGATGCAGTCGGACAATGAAGGCCTAAGAGCAGCTCTTTATTATGGTTACGGAGGACCGGGACAGGGAGCCTATATTGATCAGTCTGCCTATGAAGGTCTGGGAGATTCTTCGCTGGAGGATGCCAAATATGTGCGTACCCATCTGGCGGTTTCTTATTTTTTTGACAGAGAAAATGCATTTCACAACATGGATGAAGCAGATGTGAAAAAATCCGGTGTGTGGGAATTTATTGACTGGCTGGAGGGAAGAGAGATTCCTTCCGTTTCTTCCCGGTTTTCCAAAACTTCCTTGTCTGCTTATTATGAAAAGGGGACAGATTATCAGAGAACAGAAAGTATACAGTATCTTTCTGAAAATGGAGAAAATAGGATTTCTTTTACCTGTCCGGAGGGTGTAAAGCTGCATAAGGAATCTACCGGAGAAATTCAGACCGGACAGGTCAGCGTAAGCGCAGGGGAAAGCTTTTATTTTTCCGCACCCTTGGATGCAGCATCTAAAACAGGCGAAATCTGGCAGTCCGGAAAATTGTATGGGGAAAAGGATGGCAGATGGGAAGCCATGGTATTGCCTGCAAAAGGCGATTCCCAGACCTCCGGTTATGGATGCTTCCATATAAAAAATGCACAGCCCACAGAATTTCAGGTGAAGTGGACAGTTCTGGGAAACCTGGAGATACAGAAAACCGATGCACAGACAGGGGAAGCCGGGGCCCAGGGAAATGGAAGCCTGCAGGGCGCTGTCTATACGGTGAGTAAAGACGGACAGGAAATCGGAAAGATTGAGACAGACGAAAAGGGCTACGGAAGATTGGAAAATCTTGCAGCAGGAACTTATACGGTAAAAGAGACAAAGGCCCCTGCAGGATACGAACTGGATACCCAGACGTATACTGTGGCGGTACCAGGGCAGGATGGCAGTACGGATGTAAAAATTCATTCCAAAGAAAAACCCATAAAAGTGCGGCTAAAACTGCAGAAAATTGACCATGAGACAGGAAAGCCCGTACCACAGGGAAACGGGTCTTTAAAAGGCGCAGAATATACGGTTTATGCGGCCGAGAACATTGGCAGTCTGAAAAAGGACAGTCCGGCCGGGAAAATCGTAACGGATGAAAAGGGAATGGGTGTGTTGGAAAATCTTCTTCCTGGAAGTTATTATGTCCGAGAGACGAAATCCTCCCCAAAATATTTTTTAGATGAAACCAGATATGAAGTTACTTTTCCACTGGATGGAGGAAAAACAGAAGAAGTGATTACCAGCAGAGAGAAGCCCGTAAGAGGACAGATTGAACTGCAGAAACAGGATGCAGAAACCGGGGAACACAAGCCGCAGGTCACAGGAGCTGTGTTTGAAGGGGCTGTTTACGGTATTTATGCAGAAGAGGACATAGGTTCCTTGAAGAAGGGTGAGAAGGTGACTGAAATCAAGACCGATAAAAAGGGGTACGGAAAAGCGGAAAACCTCTTTTGCGGCACTTACCGGGTAAAAGAATTATCTGCGCCGGAGGGCTATCTTACAGATGAGAAAGAATATGTTGTTACCATACCAGAGGCGGAAGAAGACAGTACACAGCTGAAAATTCTCATAAACAGTAAAGAAAAACCCATAAGAGGAGATGTGTCCCTTACAAAACTATTAAAAGAGGACCAGGAGGAGGATGGTTTCAAGAAGCCCGGGGCAGGCATTTCATTTACTTTTACTGAAGTGGGAAACGAGAAAAACCAAGTGACGATTACTACGGATAAAAACGGCTATGCGTCTACAAAAGACGAAAAGTATCCACAAGGGCGGCTTCTCTATGGGACTTATCGGGTAAAGGAATCCAACACACCGCAGGGTTATACACCGGCAGCGCCTTTTGAAATCACAATAAAGGAAAAAAATCAGACTTTATATTATATTCTGGAAAATGATGAGATTCTGTGCCCGGTAAAAATCGTGAAGACGGCAGCGGATACGGGAAAAGTAATAGCTAAAGAAGGAACGAAATTTAAAATTCAGAAACAGACAGAAAAAGGATGGGAGGACCAGGAATTTTTAGTTTCCATGTATCCCCAGGAAACCAGACAGACGATTTTTGAGACCGATGAAACCGGAAGTTTCCACTTGCCCCAGAAGTTAAAGGCAGGACAGTACCGTGTGGTGGAAATACAGCCGCCCAAAGGCTACGCTCTAAACCCGGTGCCCTTGGAATTTTCCGTATATAATGGGATGAATCAGGGAGAAAATCTGGAAGTCCTTTTTGCAGATAAACCACAGCAGGGAAAAATTCGTCTTGTGAAAAAAGATGAGGATACCAAAGAAAATGTGGGAACAGGGTTTGTATTTTCCGTTACTGCCGGGGAAGATATCTATACTGCAGACGGAACGCTTCGGATGAAAAAGGGAGTAGAAGCTGAGCGGATTACCACAGGAGAAGACGGGACAGCAGTGACCAGGCCTTTGTATCCGGGAAAATATATTTTAAAAGAAGAACAGCCGGGAGAATATTATGCAGCCAGTCAAAAGGTTTACGAGGTACTTTTGGAGGCGGGAGAGGGAGAAGAAATTTTCCAGGTGGAGTGTGAAGCAAAAAACAGGAAAACCAGAATTGAAGTTGTGAAGACCGAAGCAGGAGAAGCGGGAAAAACGCTTCAGGGAGCGGAGTTTATACTGTTTGAAGAAAAACAGCTGACACAGGAACAGATTGCGGGAACGGCAGAATTACCAACAGAAGGCGGACAGGTGCTGGTGACCGATGAAAAGGGAACATGTATGGCCGTGAATCTGAAACACAAAACCATTTATTATCTGGTTGAGACAAAGGCGCCGGAAGGGTATGGGCATAATGGGAAGCGCTATAAACTGGCGGTAGATGAAAAGGGGCTGATAGATGGAAAAGAGACTTGCAGACTGGAAATTGAGAATTATCCCATTGTTTTGGAAGTTTCCAAAAAAAGCCAGGAAAGCAAAAAGGAATTAAAAGGTGCCAAACTGACATTGAAAGAAGAAAATGGTGCTGTACAGGAAACCTGGGAGACCGGAGAGAAACCTCATGTTATAAAATATCTGAAGCCGGGGAATTATATTATAAGGGAAGAAAAAGCGCCCAAAGGATATAAAACGGCGGCGGAGATACGGCTGGAGGTAAAAGATACGCCAGAAGTCCAGAAAGTCGAGATGACAGATGAATTTTTAAAAGGAAAATTGTGGATTACAAAAAAGGATGAAGAAAGCGGAAAGATATTGGGCTCTGGTTTTGTGTTTGTGGTAACGGCAGCAGCAGACATCTGCAGCCCGGAAGGGGAAATTGTGTGGAAGAAAGGCGATACGGTGCAGGAGATTGTCACAGATGAGAAGGGCATGGCCTGTGCGGAAAATCTGTTTCCAGGAAAATATCAGGTTGAAGAGAAGCAATCCGGGGAATATTATGCAGTAGACAAAGGAAAACATGAGGCAGAGATACGAGTGACAGAAGGAAACAGTACAGAAGACTGCAGTTTTACGGTATTCAACAGCAAAACCAGAATTACACTGGAAAAAACAGATGCCCGAAAGAAGAATCCCATGGAACAGGTAGTATTTGTCGTTGCAGAAGCAGAGGCGTCACAAAAGGAAATGACAAGAAAAGAACTTTTAGAAAAGGGAAAAGAAATAACAACTGACAGAGAAGGAAAAATTTCCCTTACAGAATTGAAACATCAGAAAGCGTATTTCTTTACAGAAGTAAAGACAAGAGACGGGTATCAGTTGGACGAAACAGTATATCGGATTCCGGTAGATGAACAGGGATTGATAGACGGGAAAAAAGAGAAGACCTTAAAGTTGGTAAATGAACCTGTTGTGAAAAAAGAAACACCAAAAGCTGCAGAGGCGGTAAAAACGGAAGATGAGAGCAGAGGTGTGCTGTTTCTGTTTCTTTTAGCAGGCAGTGCCGGTATTTTGGGGGCAGCTTTAAGAGGCAGAAAGAAGAAAAGACACTAGAACCAGAATTTGGCATAAAGTCAGGAGGTATTTGCCATGAACCGCTATTTACCTATCAGAAAGGTTTACGCCAGAGAAGTGCTGGATTCCAGAGGGAATCCCACAGTAGAAGCAGAAATTACGGTAGGAGAAGGTATTGTGGGAAAGGACGGATATACCGGAAGGGCTATTGTTCCTTCCGGTGCATCCACAGGAAAGTTTGAAGCTTTGGAACTGCGGGACGCAGAACCGCGTTACAGAGGCCTGGGAGTACAAAGGGCAGTAGAGCATGTCAATACCGTGTTGGCAGACGCAGTGCTGGGAGAAAATGCACTTTGCCAGAGCCGGATTGATTGTCTGCTTCTGGAGGCAGACGGCACAGAGAAAAAGGAGCATATGGGAGCCAATGCCATACTGGCTGTATCTCTGGCGGTGGCAGATGCGGCTGCAAAGGCTATGCGCATGCCTTTGTACCAGTATCTGGGAGGCTGCAAAAGCACACAGCTGCCAGTACCTATGATGAATATTTTAAATGGCGGGAAACATGCAGACAACACTGTAGATTTTCAGGAATTTATGATTATGCCTGTAGGCGCCTGCTGCTTTAAAGAAGGACTTCGCATGTGCGCAGAGGTTTACCATACGCTGAAAGAGTTTTTAAAAGAGCGAAAATTGTCTGCAGCTGTAGGAGATGAAGGTGGATTTGCGCCGGATGTACAGGGGGCAAAAGAAGCTTTGGCTATGATGGCAGAGGCTGTAAAGCGCGCAGGCTATACCCTTGGGAAGGATATCTGTTTTGCCATAGATGTGGCAGCCAGTGAGCTGTACGAAGAAGACAAAAAGGCTTACTATTTTCCGGGAGAATCTTTTATGACTGGCACAGAAGTCTATCGCACAGCAGAAGAGATGACCGCTTACTACGAAGAACTGACAGAGACATTTCCCGTTTTATCCATTGAGGATGGGTTAGACCAGGAAGACTGGGAAGGCTGGCAGAGGCTGACGCAAAGACTGGGGCAGAAAGTACAGCTGGTGGGGGATGATTTGTTTGTTACCAATACAGAACGGATTGCCAGGGGAATCACTATGGGCGCCGGCAATGCGGTGCTGATAAAAGTTAACCAGATTGGGACTTTGACAGAGGCCATGGAGGCTGTGGAACTGGCTCATAAAGCGGGATACCGAACCATTCTTTCCCATCGTTCGGGAGAGAGTGAAGATACGTTTCTGGCTGACTTGGCTGTGGCAGCGGGCAGCGGACAGATAAAGGCAGGTGCGCCCTGCAGGGGAGAGCGGACGGCAAAGTATAACCGCCTTCTTGCCATTGAGGATATGCTGGGAGAAACTGCCTGCTATGATTATAAGGGGATAAATGGGAATCTGCGAAAATAACAGTTGAAATCATGCTGCGCCTGTGTTAAACTTTAGATGTTTAGCAATTAGGAGGTGTGAACGTGGAAATTTTGAGAATTGTTTTGACCGTACTTTTCGTTATAGATTGTATAGGCTTATCTGTTATTATTCTGATGCAGGAAGGAAAGTCCCAGGGACTGGGAAGTATTGCCGGAATGGCAGATACTTACTGGGGGAAAAATAAAGGACGCTCCATGGAAGGCGCAATGGTAAAAGCAACCAAAATTATGGGGATTTTATTTTTTGTGCTGGCGTTAGTATTGAATCTGAACTTTTAAACATGGCACTCTTGCATTGCAAGGGTGTCATCTTTTTAACAGGAAAAGGAGAAAATTTGAAGAAAAATCAACAGCTGAAAAAGAGGAAAAAAATTTTATATGAGTTGATGTGCTGCAAGGAATATGAGCCTATGAGAGCCAGAGATTTGGCAGTGCTTCTGCAGATTCCTTCGGGAAAAAGGGAGGAACTGCACAAGGTACTGGATATACTCCTGAAAGAAGGGAAAGTCACCATCAGCAAGCGCGGCAAGTATGAGGCTGTGAGAAAGCCGGAAAAAGACCGCAGAAAACAGACAGAAAAACAGGAGAAAAAAGAAAAGACCGGTTTGGGATATAAAAAGGGCCATGTTTATACAGGAACCTTTATCAGTCATCCCAGAGGCTTTGGTTTTGTAGAAATTCCCGGTGAGGAAGAGCGACAGGATATTTTTATACCGGAAGAGCAGGTAGGACGGGCCTTGCATGGAGATACGGTGCAGGTAACGGTACAGAAGGAAGAAAAGAACGGACGGCGTTGTGAAGGTGCAGTGACAAGGATTCTGGAGCATGGAATCGAAGAAATCGTGGGAACTTATGAGCAGTCGGCAGGTTTTGGCTTTGCAGTGCCGGACAACCAGCGGTTTGCCAGAGATATTTTTATTCCCCAGGGAAAGGCTATGGAAGCCGAGGACGGAGATAAAGTTCTGGTGAAGATTAAGGATTATGGTCGGGGAGGAAAATCTCCGGAAGGAATCGTGACAGAAATCCTGGGAAAGCCGGGAGAAAAAGGCGTAGATGTCCTGTGTGTGGCGAAAAGCTATGATTTGCCCATGGAATTTCCGGAAAAGGTGGCCAATCAGGCCCAGCGCGTAAAAGAGACGTTAAATGAGGGAGATTTTTATGGCAGAGAAGATTTGAGGGATGTGGTTATGGTTACCATTGACGGGGAAGACGCCAAAGATTTGGATGATGCGGTTTCTCTTACAAAGGAAAACGGCCTGTATCATCTGGGGGTACACATTGCAGATGTAAGCAATTATGTGCAGTACAGCAGTGCTTTAGACAGAGAAGCACTGAAAAGAGGCACCAGTGTCTATTTGGTGGACCGGGTAATTCCCATGCTGCCCAAAAAACTTTCCAATGGTATCTGTTCTCTGAACGCAGGAGAGGACAGACTGGCGTTAAGCTGCCTGATGGATATTAATGAAAAAGGAAAAATTGTGTCTCACCGCATTGTGGAGACCGTCATCCGGGTGAATGAGAGAATGACATACACAGACGTAAAAAAGATTCTCCTGGGTGAAGACGAAGCGGTGACAGAGAAATACAGAGAACTGGTTCCCATGCTTTTGGAAATGGGCGAGCTTTCCGGACTCCTTCGGAAGAGAAGAAAGAAGAGAGGAGCCATTGACTTTGATTTCCCGGAAAGCAAAATTCGTCTGGATGACAGTGGAAAGCCAGTGGAAATTTATCCTTATGAACAGAATGTGGCTACCCGGCTCATTGAAGACTTTATGCTGGCTGCAAATGAAACGGTAGCAGAAGAATATGCGCTTTTGGGCCTGCCTTTTGTATACCGGACACACGATACTCCCGATGGGGAAAAGATGGAAGCTGTACTGGAAATGGTTCATCAGGCAGGAGTAAAAGTGAAGAAAGCAAAAGAAGAAATCAGCCCAAAAGAAGTGCAGAAAATTTTAAAAGAGCTGGAAGGCATGGAATGTGAGCCGTTTTTTGCCCGGCTGCTTCTGCGTTCTATGAAACAGGCCAGGTATACCACCCAGTGCAGCGGACATTTTGGCCTGGCTGCCAAGTATTACTGTCACTTTACGTCTCCTATCCGCAGGTATCCGGATTTGCAGATTCACAGAATTATCAAGGAACATCTGCGAGGCAAGATGACAGAGGCAAAAATTCGCCACTATGCGGAAATTCTGGAGGAAGTGGCAGGACAGTCCAGTGCTATGGAGAGAAGAGCCGAAGAGGTAGAGCGGGAAACCGTTAAAATGAAGAAGGCAGAGTTTATGAAGCAGCATATTGGCGAAGTCATGGAGGGAACTATTTCAGGCGTGACGGAATGGGGACTGTATGTGGAACTGCCTAATACGGTGGAAGGTCTGGTGCATGTGAATTCCATGCGGGATGATTATTACACATATGAGAAAGAAAAGTACCGCTTTGTGGGAGATATGACGAAAAAGGTATATTCCATGGGGCAGAAAGTAAAGGTTCGGGTAGAACAGGCGGACATTGCCACAAAAACCGTGGATTTCAGTTTGGAAAGGGAGGATTAAGTCATGGCAAAAGAATCAGGGATTCGTCTGATTGCAAATAATAAAAAGGCATACCATGATTATTTTATAGAGGACACTTATGAGGCAGGGATTGAACTGGCGGGTACAGAGGTCAAATCCCTGCGCATGGGAAAATGCAGTGTTAAAGAGTCTTTTATTCAGATTGAGAAGGGCGAGGTGTTTATTTATGGTATGCATATCAGCCCTTATGAAAGAGGCAATATTTTTAACAAAGACCCTTTAAGGGTGCGTAAGCTTTTGCTTCATACCTATGAAATTCGGAAAATAGAAGGCAAAATCAGAGAAAAAGGGTATACTTTGGTACCTTTGAAGGTATATTTTAAAGGCAGTCTTGTGAAAGTAGAAATGGGCGTGGCGAAAGGCAAGAAGCTTTACGATAAGCGGCAGGACATTGCAAAAAAGGACCAGAGAAGAGAGACAGAGAGAGAATTTAAGGTGAAAAACCTGTATTAACTGCAGGGCAGGAGAGGAGAACAGACCATGATGAAATTTAAAGATATGCCGTATGAAAGAATTGATTTTGTACAGGTAAAAGAGCAGCTGAAAAAATTGATGAAGAAGCTGGAAGAAGCGGGAAGCGGGGAAGAGCAGTTTGCTGTTCACAAAGAGTTTTATAAACTCAATGACAGGGTGCAGACCCAGGTGACGCTTTGTTCCATTCGCCATACCATTGACACCACAGACGAGTTTTATGAGAAGGAACAGAATTACTATGATGAACAGGTGCCCGAGTATTCCAACTTATGTGTGGAATATCAGAAGCGGCTCTTTGCTTCCCCGTACAGGGACGTTCTGGAAGAAAAAATAGGGTCTGTGGCATTTAAAAATATGGAAATTGCCATGAAGTCTGTGTCCGAGGAAGTCATTCCACTGATGCAGGAGGAGAATGCACTGGTGACAGAATATGAAAAACTTCTGGCCAGCGCTAAAATTGGCTGGGAAGGGGAAACCCTGAATCTTTCTCTTTTGACTCCTTATCTGAAAAGTAAAGATCCTGAAGTGAGAAGAAGAGCAGCCCAGAAACAAAATGCTTTCTTTGACAGTATTGCCGATAAATTGGATGAGTTGTATGACAAACTGGTAAAAAACAGAACAGAGCAGGCAAAAACACTGGGATTTGAGACGTATACACCTCTGGGATATCTGCGCATGCAGAGGAACTGTTATGGAAGAAAAGAAATTGAAAATCTGAGACGTCAGGTGAAGGAAGTATGGGTTCCTTTTGCAGAAGAGCTTTTTGAAAAAAGGAGAGAGCGTCTGGGACTTGAGCATATGACTTATACAGACGAACAGGTATACGGACCAGAGGGAAATCCCCAGCCGGAAGGAACGCCGGAGGAAATTCTGGCAGCAGGACAGGAGATGTATGAAGAATTGTCTCCGGAGACAAAAGAGTTTTTTGATTTTATGATGGAAAACGAACTTTTAGATGTCTTTGGCAGAAAGACAAAAGCAGTGGGCGGATATATGACGTACCTTCCGGACTATAAGGCACCGTTTATTTTTGCCAACTTTAACGGCACCAGCGGAGATGTGGACGTTATGACTCATGAGTGCGGCCATGCGTTCCAGGGATACCTGGCAGCAGAAGACCCTATCCGGGAACATGCAGATATTGGTATGGAAACTGCGGAGATTCATTCCATGTCCATGGAATTCTTTACAGAACCTTGGTATCATCTGTTTTTCGGAAAAGAGAAGACAGCCGATTACACCGGTATGCATTTGGAGGATGCTGTGATTTTTGTACCGTACGGCTGTATGGTGGACGAATTTCAGCATGAAGTGTATGACCATCCGGAAATGACGCCTCAGCAGAGGAAAGAGGTGTGGAAAAAGCTGGAGAAGGAATATAAGCCTCATATGGATTATGCAGGGCTGGACTTCTTTGAAAGAGGCTGTTTCTGGCAGAAACAACACCATATTTACAGTTTCCCTCTCTACTATATTGATTATGTGATTGCCCAGCTTTGTGCTTTTGAGTACAAAATCTGGATGGATAAGGACCGCCGGGGAGCGTGGGAGAGTTATCTGAAATTATGCAGGATTTCCGCTTCCGAGTTTCATACTGATTTGTTACAGCAAAGCGGCATAGAGTCTCCCTTTAAAGATGGAGTTATCCGTAAAATTGTGGAGAATTTAAAAGAAATTGCTTGAAAAGTTTCGGCCAGAAAGATATTTGTCTTTGTGCAAAAAACACAAATGCGAGAATTTTGCCAGAAACAGTTGACAAAACTTCATAATTTATTATAATAAAGAAGATTGATTCACAACATTAAGAAAACAAAGTATTAAAGTTTTCAGTGTGAAATTCTAGCAGAGAGGAAGGAAATCAATATGAAAATGAAGAAAGTATTGGCAATGGCCCTTGCAAGCGCAATGATTTTATCTTTAGGCGCATGCGGAAGTTCTTCAGGAGACAAAAAAGCAGAAGGCACTTCTGACGGTGGCGCAAAAACAGAAACAAGCAGTACAGGTTTTGCAGGAACACCGGAGGAGGATTCCTACACAATCGACTTACGTGCAGAACCGCCTGAATTAAACAGTATGCTCACTACAGACGTGGCATCAGGAGATATTCTCCGTATGGTTATGTCCGGTCTGTATAAACTGGATGAAAATGATAAACCGGTGCCAGACCTTGCCGAAGAAACTACTGTAAGCGATGACAAACGTACTTACACTATGAAACTTCGTCAGGATGCAAAATGGACAAATGGAGAACCTGTAACAGCAAATGACTTCGTGTTCGCTTATCAGGCAGTTTGTAACAAAGAGACAGCTTCTTCCTACGCATTTATTATCTATGATAATCTGTTAAATGGTAAAGAAGTATATGAAGGAACAAAAGACCCTTCTGAACTGGGTGTAAAAGCCATTGACGACTATACTCTGGAAGTTACTTTCGTAAACCCGATTCCATATGCAGAGCACCTGTTCTCATTCTCAACCTACTATCCTGTAAACCAGAAGGCTTACGAGGAAATCGGTGCAGAGCACTACGGAGATGAAATGGATCAGCTGGTAACAAACGGTGCGTACACCATCAGCGAGTGGGTACACAATGACCACATTACACTGACAGCAAATGAAGATTTCTATGACCCGGACAGAGTTGCAGTAAAAACCGTTCGTTATAATATGATGAATGATTCCAATGCACGTATGAACGCATTCCAGGCTGGACAGATTGACTGTATCAACCTGACAGGTGACCAGACCGTACAGGCAGAGTCTCTCGGCATTCATGTAGAAAACTATGTAAACAACAGCAACTGGTATATTCAGTTTAACACAAAGAAAACAGACAAAGGCTTGGACAATGCAAATATCCGCCGTGCACTTGGTCTTGCTCTGGATACACAGAGTCTGTGTGACAATATCTTAAAAGATGGTTCCGTACCGGCTACAGGTCTTGTACCAACCGGTATTGCAGGAGCAAATGATGTGCTGTATCGCGAAGCGGCTGGAGATATCACCGGATACAATGCAGAAGAAGCAAAGAAAGCTCTGGAAAAAGGTCTTCAGGAAACAGGACTGAAAGCAGAAGATTTGAAATTATCTTTCCTCTGTGATGATACTGACGGAGCTCAGAGAGATGCACAGTTTATGCAGGAACAGTGGAAATCCGTACTTGGTCTGAATGTAGAAATTACACCACAGCCATTTAAGTCACGTCTGGCTTCTATGAATTCCGGTGATTTCGATATGGTATACGCAGGCTGGGCTCCGGACTACAACGATGCCATGACATTCCTTGACCTGTTTACTACAACAAATGGAAACAACTATGGTAAATACAGCAACACAGAATATGATAAACTGATTGCTGACGCTATGGTGGAAGCAGACCCGGCAGCTCGTCAGGATTTACTGGTTAAGGCAGAAACTCTGGTAACACAGACAGACGCAGCAGTTTACCCAATTTACTTCAGTGCTGTTTCTTATGCCGTGTCTGACAAGGTGCAGAATATGACTCGTACCGGTTTCCAGGAATTTGACTTTACAGACGCTAAATAATTTCGGAAAGCGGAAAGAAAAAATTTTATAAGGTTATTTTAGATAGGAGCTGTTGTTCTGGAATCAGAGTGGTTTCTCACACGGCTCCTGTCTGTTTATGTAAAGCGCAAAAACTTTTGCGCTTTACATAAACAGAACATAAAAATAATAAAGTAAAGAAAACAAAAGAAAGGAGCTGTCTATTTTGTCTAATCGGATACGCTACATTTTAAAAAGAATTATTTATTCTTTTATTACTATTTTAGTTCTGGTAACTATCACCTTCCTCTTAATGCAGTTACTTCCGGGCGAACCGTTTACAGCCGGAAAAGCGTTGCCGGATTCCGTTATGCAGGCCCTGGAAAAGAAATATGGACTGGATAAACCCGTGCTTCAGCAGTTATTTATTTACATAGGAAATGCCTTAAGAGGTGATTTCGGAATTTCTATTCCGGACGGAAGAGCGGTGACAGATGTTATCGCAGAAGCTTTCCCGGTATCCTTTAGTCTTGGTATCCGCGCCCTGCTGTTTGCCTTTATTATGGGTATTCTTCTTGGTGTTGTGGCTGCTGTTAAGAGAGGAACTGTATGGGACAGCGCAGCCATGTTTTTTGCACTGGTTGGTGTTTCTGTACCTTCCTTCATTATGGGTGCAGTTTTACAGTATTTCCTGGGATTGAAGCTGTATCAGGCAACGGGAGTTCAGGTGTTTGCCGTTATTGGCTGGTCTGACTTTAACAGTAAGATTCTTCCGGCTTTTGCTCTGGCTTTTGGCTCTATGGCAACGGTAAGCCGTTTGATGCGAACCAGTATGCTGGATGTACTCAGCCAGGATTATATCAAAACAGCAAAAGCAAAAGGCCTCAGCCAGCGTCAGATTGTTTGGAAACATGCGGTACGTAACGCAGTTATGCCGGTTGTTACCGTTATGGGTCCCCTGGTAGCAGCTGTTTTGACGGGTGCTTTCGTTGTAGAGAATATTTTCTCTATTCCGGGACTTGGAAAATACTTTGTAACCAGTGTGCAGACTCTGAATTATACTATGATTGCAGGTACTACAGTCTTCTACGGTATGTTTCTGATTCTCGCCAATCTGGTTGTAGATTTGATTTACGGATTTATCGATCCACGTATTAAACTGACAGGCGGAAAGGAGTAAGGAACACATGAGAAAAAAGAATAATAAGACAACCGTACAGACAGAACAGTACACTCCTTATGATGTCAGCGGCAAAATTTCTTCGGATGCCTTTGAGGTGTTAGGAGCCGATGCAAAAAGTATGGAATCATTGGCAAGACCTTCTGTCAGCTTTATGAAAGATGCCTGGAACCGTATTCGCAAGAGTAGGGTTGCAGTGATTTGTATGATTATTCTGGGTCTGATTATTCTGGGTGCTATTTTCTGTCCTATGCTGACACCGTTCAGCTATTCTGAGCAGAATGTAGCATTTCAGAATAAACCCATTATGAGTCCGGACTCTGTGACCGGTCAGATGCATATTTTTGGTACCGACGCCCTGGGACGCGACGTATTCTCCAGAGTCTGGTACGGAGCAAGAGTTTCTCTTACCGTAGCGATTGCGGTTGCGCTGATTGACTGTCTGGTAGGTGTTATCTATGGCGGTATCTCCGGTTACTTCGGCGGTGCAGTAGATAATGTGATGATGCGTATTGTGGAAATCATCAGCGGTATTCCTTACCTGATTATCGTTATCCTTCTGATGACGGTTATGGAACGTGGTCTGGGAACTATTATTGTGGCCTATTCCCTTACCGGATGGACCGGTATGGCTCGACTGGTGCGAGGACAGGTTGTTGGTTTGAAGGAGCAGGAATTTGTTATTGCGGCAAAATCCATGGGCGCTTCTCCGGCAAGAATCATTGGCAAACATCTGGTACCCAATGTGCTTAGTGTTATTATTGTCAATATTACGTTGGATATTCCCAATGTTATCTTTACAGAAGCATTTCTGTCCATGTTGGGTCTGGGTATTGCGCCTCCGAAGTCTTCCTGGGGTATTATGGCCAATGACGCCATTAAGGTTTTCCAGATGTTCCCCACACAGCTTGTTATTGTAGCGTTATTTATCTGTGTTACCATGTTGTCCTTTAACCTGCTGGGTGACCAGCTTCGTGACGCATTTGACCCGAAATTAAGGAGGTAAGGAAATGGAAGAAATATTAAAAATAGACAATCTTCATGTTTCTTTTGATACTTATGCAGGTGAAGTACACGCTGTCAGAGGTGTCAGCCTGGAGGTAAACAAAGGAGAAGTGCTTGCTATTGTAGGAGAATCCGGCTGCGGAAAGAGTGTAACGGCTCAGACAATTATGAAACTGAACCCTATGCCTCCTGCAAGAATTAAAGAGGGAAGCATTAAACTTTGCGGTAAAGATATTGTAGCGGCAAGTGAAAAGGAAATGCAGGATATCCGTGGTCAGATGGTCAGTATGATTTTCCAGGACCCTATGACTTGTATGAATCCTACTATGCGTGTAGGCAAGCAGCTTACGGAAACTCTGGTAAACAAGAAAAAAATCAGTAAAGCAGATGCGGAAAAAGAGGCTGTCCGTCTTTTACAGATGGTTCAGATTCCAAATGCCGAGGAGAGAGCAAAGCAGTATCCTCATGAATTTTCCGGCGGTATGCGTCAGCGTGCCATGATTGCTATGGCTTTGGCCTGTAACCCGCAGCTGTTGATTGCGGATGAACCAACAACAGCTCTTGACGTAACCATTCAGGCGCAGATTATGCAGCTGATGGGAAAAATTAAGGACGATACCAAAACAGCGATTATTCTGATTACCCATGACCTTGGGGTTGTGGCAAATCTGGCGGATCATGTGGCTGTTATGTATGCCGGTAAAGTAGTGGAAAAAGGTACCGTAAGAGATATCTTCTACAATCCGGGACATCCTTATACAAAGGCTCTTTTAAAGAGTCTTCCAACGATTGATACAAAGAAAGAGGAGCAGCTGGTATCCATTCCGGGTACCCCTCCTGACTTATATGCTCCGCCGCAGGGCTGCGGATTTGCCAGCAGATGTGAATGCTGCATGAAAATCTGCCGTTCCAATCAGCCGCCGGTATTCCAGGTGAGCGAAGGCCATACGGCGTCCTGCTGGAGACTTCACCCTGATTTTCCGGGAGACAAGGAGGAAAAGGTAAATGGATAAGCTGGTTACTTTAGACCATGTGTCAAAGCACTTTCATGTAGGAAAGGGAAAGAATCTGGTAGCAGTCAATGATATTTCCCTGGACATTTATAAAGGAGAAACGCTTGGTGTGGTAGGTGAGTCCGGATGTGGAAAATCTACATTGGGAAGAGTAGTTATGGGAATTTATCCGGCTACCAGTGGAAAAATGCTTTACAATGGAAAGCAGGTAAATTTAAGACACACCAAAGACCGCTATGTGTATTCTCAGAAAGCACAGATTATTTTCCAGGATCCTTATGCGTCTTTGAATCCCCGTATGACAGTGGGAAGTATTATTGCAGAAGGTATGGAAATTCACAATATGTATGACAAAGAGAAACGTATGCAGCGTGTTTATGAGCTTCTGGAGACAGTAGGTCTGAACCGGGAACATGCAAACCGTTTCCCGCATGAGTTTTCCGGCGGTCAGCGTCAGCGTATCGGAATTGCCCGTGCTCTGGCTGTAGAACCGGAGTTCATTGTGTGTGATGAGCCGATTTCTGCTCTTGACGTATCCATTCAGAGTCAGATTATAAATCTGCTGAAAGACCTGCAGGCAGAACACGGATTTACTTATATGTTTATTGCCCATGACTTAAATATTGTCAAATATATTTCAGACCGTATTGCGGTTATGTATCTGGGAAATCTGGTAGAACTGGCAGATAGTGATGAGATTTATGCTCATACACTGCATCCATACAGCCAGGCGTTGTTGGCATCTGTGCCGATTCCGGACCCGGATAAAGAAGCGCAGAAGGAATCCAGCGTACTGTCCGGAGACGTACCAAGCCCTATCAATCCAAAGCCGGGCTGTCCTTTTGCAAACCGTTGTAAGCATGCAACAGAAAGATGTAAGATGGAATCTCCGAAATTACAGGAAGTTCGTCCGGGACATTTTGTAGCATGTCATTTACATAAATAAAATTCAAATACAAAGAGCCATTGCCGGATGATTTTGGGAATGGCTCTTTTATCAATTATTTTTCTGAAATTAACTCTTGACAAAAATACAGAAACCAGATAGTATGTAATAAGTTTCCTAATGTACTTACATTGGGAATGGGAAATCTACTCGTTTGTGTACCATGCAGTGCTTATTTTATATGAGGGCTTGTACTGGTTTCGACGGGGGTTTTGAAGTTGAGGAAGCCATCTGCAGACTCCGGGACTGCATATCAACCTGGAAACTAAATATAAACGCAAACGATAACGTAGCGTTAGCTGCCTAATTGCAGCTTGTCAGCCTCAGGTCACCCGCTGCTTGAGAATCTGGCATCGACTTTGCGGGGCACTTCGTTTTCAAAGCTTTGAGAAAATGGAAGATTTTATGAAGCTACCAAGTGTAACAGCCTGTTATTCGGCGGCTGCATAAGGGAATGTTAAAAGAATAACTGTGATGGGAGATGCCGCAAGGGATAGACTTTCGGACAGGGGTTCGATTCCCCTCAGGTCCATAGGGAAAGGAGTTCGTTCTAAAAGAGATTAGTACGGATTCCTTTTTTGTTTTTGGAACGGAAACCATGCGAAGAAATTTCACATTTTTGACAAATTTGTCTGCTATACTATACATTACAGTGCGAAGGAGGAAAAGACCATGGATAAATGCAGAATACTGGTTGTGGATGACGAGAGCAGAATGAGAAAACTGGTAAGGGATTTCCTTGTAAAACAGGATTTTGAGGTATTGGAAGCCGGAGACGGGGAAGAGGCTCTTGATATATTCTATAAAAAGAAAGACATTTCCTTGTTGATTCTGGACGTGATGATGCCCAAGATGGACGGCTGGGAGGTATGCCGGGAAATTCGGAGAGAGTCCAAAGTGCCGATTATTATGTTGACAGCCAGAGGCGATGAGCGGGACGAACTTTTAGGATTTGAACTGGGAGTAGACGAGTATATTTCAAAACCTTTCAGCCCGAAGATTCTGGTAGCCAGGGTGGAAGCTATTTTGCGGCGTACCAGTTCTATCGGTGCAGATGAACTTTTGAGCGCAGGCGGTATTGAAATCAATAAAACTGCCCATATTGCGGCCATTGACGGTACCCCTATAGAATTAAGCTACAAGGAATTTGAACTGCTCAGCTATTTTTTGGAAAATCAGGGAATTGCCCTTTCCAGAGAAAAGATTTTAAATTCTGTATGGAATTATGATTATTTTGGCGATGCCAGAACCATTGATACCCATGTAAAGAAACTGAGGAGTAAAATGGGCGATAAGGGAGAGTACATCAAAACCATTTGGGGTATGGGATATAAATTTGAGGTGTCATGATGAAAAAATCCATTAAAATCAGACTGGCAGTTACTTACATTGTGATTATGTGCCTGTCTCTGGCGGTAATGCTGGGGGTGAATTCTCTGTTTTTAGAGAAATACTACCTTGCCAGGAAAACAGACAGTCTAAAGAATGTTTATCAGGCCTTAAACAATGTGGACAATTACCAGTACAGTGCTTTGAATGATGATGACGCATTTAAGAAATATCTGGCAGAAAAAAATTTCCGTTTGATTGTGGTAGACCCTTTTGGAAATTGCTACAGTACCACAAAGGATGAGGCGGAAATGCTGGCTTACATGCAGTTTGAGTCTCAGTTTTCCAGGGGAAAACGGGTGATTATGGAGCAAAAGGACAATTATGTAGTAACGAAAATAAGCGGAGACGCCAGTACCATGGACGTGGTCTGCATGTACGGGAATCTGGACGATAAGAGCAGTTTTATGATTCGTACACCGATTCAGAGTATTCGGGACAGCGCACAAATTTCCAACATGTTTTATCTGTATATTGGCCTTGCTACGATTTTGATCAGTTCAGTGATTATCTGGATTATGTCGAGACGGATTATCAGACCGCTGCAGACCCTCAGTGATATTTCCAGGGAAATGGCAGACCTGCATTTTGATGTGAAATATCACAGCACCAGCCAGGATGAAATTGGTATTTTAGGAAATAATCTGAATAAGCTTTCTGAAGACTTGGAAAAAACCATTTCCGAACTGAAAACAGCCAATAATGAGCTGCAGCAGGATATTGCCAAAAAGGAAGAAATTGACGAAATGCGGAAGGAATTTCTGGCGAATGTGTCTCATGAGCTGAAAACCCCCATCGCCCTGATTCAGGGGTACGCAGAAGGTCTGCAGGAATGTATCAATGACGACGCCCAGAGCCGGGAATTTTACTGCGAGGTCATTGTGGATGAAGCCGGAAAGATGAATCAGATGGTAAAGAAATTGCTGACACTGAACCAACTGGAATTTGGTAATGATACAGTTGCTATGGAGCGTTTTGACCTGACAGATTTGGTGAGCGGGGTCGTGCAGTCTGCGCGGCTTCTGGCAGAACAAAAGGGGGCAGAAATTCATTTTAACCAGACAGAACCTGTATATGTATGGGGCGATGAATTTAAAATGGAGGAAGTTGTTACCAACTATGTGTCCAATGCTTTGAATCATGTGGACTATGAAAAGAAGATTGAAATTAAGACGGAAATACGTCAGGATACCGTAAGACTCTCTGTTTTTAATACAGGGGACGTCATACCGGAGGAGGATTTGGATAAGGTCTGGGTAAAATTCTACAAGGTGGATAAAGCCAGAACAAGAGAATACGGCGGCAGCGGTATCGGGCTGTCCATTGTCAAGGCTATTATGGACAGTATGCACCAGAAATGCGGAGTGAAAAATTACAGCAATGGTGTAGAATTCTGGTTTGAGCTCTCCTGCGCAGACGGTCAAAAAACGGAGTGTCAAAAAATGTAAAAACAGATAAAAAAAGGTAAAAAATCCCTGGGTTGGATTTGCATTTTAAAACGTATTCTGCTAAACTAAGAAAATGTAAAAAAACAAAGGAGGGAATACGAATGCCGCCTTTACAGGGACAATGGCTGGAGGCTTTAAAGCCGGAATTTAAGAAAGCCTACTATAAAGAATTGTTTGACAAGGTGGGACAGGAATATCAGCAGAGAAAGATATTTCCTGCACCGGATGATATTTTTAACGCGTTTCATTTTACGCCGCTTGATGAAGTGAAGGTTGTGATTTTAGGGCAGGACCCGTATCACAATGACGGACAGGCTCATGGACTTTGTTTTTCCGTGAAGCCAGATGTGGAAATTCCTCCTTCGCTGGTAAACATTTACCAGGAACTGCATGAGGACTGCGGCTGCTTTATTCCGAATAATGGCTATCTGGAAAAATGGGCAAAGCAGGGCGTACTGCTTCTGAATACAGTGCTGACTGTGCGGGCCCACCAGGCCAATTCTCACAGAGGGATTGGATGGGAACAATTTACGGATGCGGCTATCCAAATACTGAATGAGCAGGACAGACCCATGGTTTTTCTGCTTTGGGGACGCCCGGCACAGATGAAGCGCAGCATGCTGACCAATCCCAAACATTTGATTCTAGAGGCTCCTCATCCCAGCCCGCTGTCTGCCTACCGGGGCTTTTTCGGGTGCAGGCATTTCAGCAAAGCCAATGCATTTCTGGAAAGCCAAGGGCTTTCGACCATTGACTGGCAGATAGAAAACAGATAGAGGATGAAAATACATGGGAAAGAAAAATGACAATACTTTAGTAAAAAATGCTTCGTTTCTGATGGTGGCTGCGCTGATTTCCAAGATTATCGGACTGATTTATAAAAGTCCTCTTTCCAGTACTATGGGAAAGGAAAGTTTTGGCTGCTTTCAATTTGCTCAAAATGTGTACTTTATTTTGCTGATGATTGCCTCTTTCAGCATTCCCCAGGCTGTGTCTAAGATTATGGCGGAACGGCTGGCCTTTAAACGATACCGGGACGCCCAGAAAATCTTTAAAGGTGCGCTTTTATATGCAGTGGTGGTAGGAGGCGCAGTAGCCATTGTCTGTGTTGCAGGCGCACCGATTCTGGTGCCGGAGCGTATGGCAAATGCCAGACTGGCATTGCAGTTTTTAGCGCCTACGATTTTTCTCTCAGGAATTTTGGGAGTGTTCCGGGGTTATTTCCAGGCTTACCGCAACATGCTGCCGACTTCTATTTCTCAGATTGTAGAGCAGACTGCAGTGGCTGTTGTGGCCCTTGTTATGGCTAACTTTATGGTACATCATTTTGCCGATGCACCCGAAAATACCCTGCGAAGCTGGAGTGCGGCAGGTGCAACCATGGGAACAGGGGCCGGAGTGCTTACCGCCCTGTTGTTTATGCTTTTTGTTTATCAGGTAAACCGCAGAGGGATTCAGAAAAAAATAGCCAAAGACAGGGTTTCGGTAGATGAAAGCTACAGGGCGGTCATGAAGACGCTGATTCTGATTATGGCGCCCATTTTGCTCAGTGCCTTTTTGTACAATGTAAACGGATACATTAACAGTATGATTTATACCACGATTTCCGGATTGAAGGGAATGAAAAGCAGCGTGGTGGAAGGACTTTATGCAGAGTGCGGTTTCTTTCTGACAATTATTAATATTCCGCTGACCCTGTCCAGTACAGCCCCTACTTCTATGATGCCGGAGGTATCCGCAGCGTATGCCAGAGGAGATATTTTGACTGTAAAGGAAAAAATCAATAAAGCAACCTGGCTGAGTATGTTTATTTCTATCCCCTGCAGCGTAGGGCTGTTTGCGCTGGCCGGACCTGTGACGAAGCTGTTGTTTTCTACCACAGACGGTACAGCGGGGCGCCTGATGATGCTGGGTGTCATTACGGTAATCATGAACGGAATGTCTAATATCTCCAACGGTGTGCTGCAGGGGATTGGCAAAGCCAATTTACCCATGATTCACGCGGCCATTGCCCTTGGGGTTGATGTGGTTGTTATGACTGTGCTGATGTTTGCCACAAACTTGGGGATTTATACGGTGGTTATTGCTATGATTGTCTACGCGCTGGTGATGTGTGTGTTAAATGACCGCTCTATGAAAAAAGAACTGGGATATGAAAATCCCTGGAAGGAAGCCTATCTTCCTCCTTTTCTGGCCTCTGTACCTATGGGGCTTGCAGCATTCCTGTCATACCAGGGACTGCATGCTGTGCTGAAATCCAATTTCCTGGCTCTGATACCGGCCATTGTACTGGGAGCAGGCATATATTTTGTGGTATATCTTGCAGCGGCAAAACCTGACGCAGAGACACTGGCAGGAGTGCCGGGAGGTGTGGTTCTGGCAAAAATAAGCCGGAAACTCCATTTAGTGAAATAAAAAAGCGAAATGAAAAAGAGAGTTGCTTTTCTTGTCCATGCAACTCTCTTTTTCCATAGAAAAAAATAACCGTTTCTAAGGCTGCAGCTTCTTAAATGCAGTGGAAAGCATCAGTTTGATACGGTTTAGCTGATTCACTTCGCTGGCTCCGGGGTCGTAGTCTACGGCTACAATGTTGGCTTCCGGATAATCGCTGCGAATGGCCTTGATAACGCCTTTACCTACAATGTGGTTAGGCAGACAGCCGAAAGGCTGAATACAGACAATATTTGGCACGTTTCCGTGAATGAGCTCCATCATTTCTCCGGTGAGGAACCAGCCCTCGCCCGTCTGATTTCCGAGAGAAACAATGGGTTCTGCCATTTTTGCCAAATCTTCAATTCTGGCAGATGGCGTAAAGTGTTTACTCTTTTCAAACTCTTTGTTTGCTGCACTGCGGATAAATTCAATAGCAGAAATTCCCAGCTTTCCTTTTTGGGCCAGCGATTTCTTAAAGCCCAGATAATCGGATTTGAAATTCAGGTTATAGAAGCAGTAGCACATAAAGTCAATCAAATCCGGACAAACCGCTTCGGCTCCTTCCTTTTCCAGCAGTTCTGCCAGATGGTTGTTGGCCGCAGGCAGGAATTTTACCAGAATTTCGCCTACAATGCCGACTCTTGGCTTTTTCTCGTCTGTAATAGGCAGAGCGTCAAATTCTCGAATCATTTCCCGGCAGATACGGTTAAACTGTGCGAAAGCCGTATGTCTGCTGCTTAAGAAAGAGATACAACGTTTTTCCCATTTGCGGTGCAGGGCATTGGCAGAGCCTTTTACCACCTCGTAGGGGCGCATACGGTACACACATTTCATAAGAATATCGCCGAATACAGCGCCGTAAGCCAGACGTGTGGCCAGCTTTGGCGTAATCTTAAAGCCCGGGTTGGATTCCAAACCGCTTAAGTTGATGGATATAACCGGAATATAGGACATATCTGCTTTGGCAAGAGCCCGGCGGATAAAGCCGATATAGTTGGAAGCACGGCAGCCGCCCCCTGTCTGGGACATAATAATCGCCACCTTATGTAAGTCATATTTTCCCGAAAGCAGCGCCTGCATAATCTGTCCGACTACCATAAGGGAAGGGTAGCAGGCGTCGTTGTTTACGTATTTCAGTCCCACATCCACGGCTTCTTTGTTGTCGTTTGGCAGAACCTCCAGGTTGTATCCGCTGGCACAGAAAGCTGCCTGCAGAATGTTAAAATGAATGGGCGACATCTGGGGACATAAAATGGTGTAATTCTTCCGCATTTCCTCTGTAAACGGCACACGCTCTATAGAGGAGGGCAGGATATTTCTCTGTTTGTGCTGTTGTTCCTTGGCCTTGATGGCAGCAATCAGGGAGCGGACGCGGATACGGGCAGCTCCTAAGTTGTTCACCTCGTCAATTTTCAGGCAGGTATAGATTTTTCCGCTTTGGGAAAGAATTTCATTTACCTGGTCTGTGGTAACGGCGTCCAAACCGCAGCCAAAAGAGTTTAACTGAATCAAATCCAGATTCTCCCGTTCTTT
Organism: Blautia acetica; assembly: GCF_038739805.1. NCBI lineage: Bacteria > Bacillati > Bacillota > Clostridia > Lachnospirales > Lachnospiraceae > Blautia > Blautia acetica. Next base: position 252,275 of record NZ_JBBEWO010000001.1, read on the forward strand.
TACAAAGTTTGCGGCAGCGTAAAGCCTTGTGTGGTACATCCACTGGTCATTGACACGGAGAGGGCGCTCAAGGGGAGCCAGGTGGGAAATGGAATCCTCTGTCAGCACGGCCAGTCCATAGGAATTAATCAAATCCGGGATACCGTGGTGGATTTCCGGGTCAATGTGGTAAGGGCGTCCGGCAAGCACAATCCCCCGTCTGCCGGTTTTGTCCAGGTAAGCCAGGGTTTCTTCGCCTTTTCTTTTGATGTCTTCTCTGCAGGCAGACAGTTCTTCCCAGGCTAAATGTGCAGCTTTGCGGACTTCTGCAGCGGGAATATCCGGAAATTCCTGTACCAGCCGATCGGTTACAGTGTCTTCCCCGGTAAGAGAGAGGAAAGGATTGTGGAACCGGATGGACGGGTCTTTTAATTCATCCACATTGTTTTTAATATTCTCCGCATAAGAGGTTACGATAGGGCAGTTGTAGTGGTTGACCGAATCGTCAAACTCCTGTCTTTCGTAAGGAATACAAGGGTAGAAGATATATTTCACTCCTTGTTTTAACAGCCAGGAAACGTGTCCGTGTGCCAGCTTTGCCGGGTAACACTCGGATTCGCTGGGGATGGATTCAATGCCCAGTTCGTAAATTTTCCTGGTAGAAGTGGGAGACAGCACCACCTGATATCCCAAATTGGTGAAAAACGTATACCAGAAAGGATAGTTCTCAAACAGATTCAGTACACGGGGAATCCCCACCTGTCCTCTGGGGGCCTTGTCAGGAGTAAGCGGCACATAGGAGAACAGCTTTTTATATTTATATTCGTATAAGTTGGGTATATGGTCTTTGTTCTTCTCTTTGCCGATACCGCGTTCACAGCGGTTGCCGGAAATATACTGGCGTCCGCCGGAAAATTTGTTAATGGTCAGACGGCAGTTGTTGGTACAGCCTTTACAGTTGGCCATGGTGGTTTTGTATTCCAGGGTATTGATTTTCTCTATAGGTAGCATGGTGGAAGCTTTCTCTTTGTCATAGCGTTCCCTTGCAATCAGGGCAGCGCCGAATGCGCCCATAATGCCGGCAATATCCGGACGGATGGCTTCGCACTGTGCAATTTTTTCAAAACTGCGCAGCACTGCGTCATTATAGAACGTTCCACCCTGTACTACAATGTGTCTGCCCAGTTCCGAGGCGTCAGAAACTTTAATAACCTTGTAAAGGGCATTTTTGATAACAGAATAAGCCAGTCCGGCGGAAATGTCCGCAACAGAAGCGCCTTCTTTTTGAGCCTGTTTTACTTTTGAATTCATGAAAACCGTACAGCGGGTGCCTAAATCAATGGGGTGTTCGGCAAAAAGAGCGGCTTTTGCAAAGTCCTGTACACTGTAATTTAAGGATTTCGCAAAGGTTTCGATAAAGGAGCCGCAGCCGGATGAGCAGGCCTCATTTAACTGTACGCTGTCTACGGTCTGGTCTTTGATTTTGATACACTTCATATCCTGGCCGCCGATGTCCAGAATACAGTCTACCTCCGGATCGAAAAAGGCAGCGGCATAGTAATGGGAAACGGTTTCTACCTCACCTTCGTCCAGCATTAAAGCCGCTTTTATCAGTGCTTCTCCGTATCCGGTAGAACAGGACCAGGCAATTCTGGCTCCGGCGGGAAGCTGTTCATAGATTTCCTGGATAGCCCGGATAGACGTAGCCAGGGGATTGCCGTTGTTATTGCTGTAAAAAGAGTAGAGCAGAGAGCCGTCTTCCCCTACCAGCGCGGCTTTCGTGGTGGTAGAACCGGCATCGATTCCCAGATAGCAGTTTCCGCGGTAAGTGGAAAGCTCCCCTGTTTTTACGTTGTACTTGCTCTGGCGGCGGTTAAAGGCCTGATAATCTTCTTTGGAAGCAAAGAGGGGCTCCATACGGTCTACCTCAAAGTCCATCGCAATGGCAGCTCTGAGACGGTCACGCATGGAAAGCAGGCTGACATTCTTTGCGTCCTCTTTGGAATTCAGAGCGGAGCCTATGGCTGCGAACAGGTGGGAATTTTCCGGAACAATGGTATGTTCTTCGTCCAGATTTAAGGTGCGGATAAAAGCGGTCTTTAACTCAGAGAGAAAATGCAGGGGACCGCCCAGAAAAGCCACATGTCCACGGATAGGCTTACCACAGGCCAGACCGCTGATGGTCTGGTTTACCACAGCCTGGAAAATGGAGGCAGCCAGGTCTTCCTTGGTAGCGCCTTCATTAATCAGAGGCTGAATGTCTGTTTTGGCAAATACACCACATCTGGCTGCAATGGGATAGAGCGCCTTGTAATTTTTGGCATATTCGTTCAAACCCGGTGCGTCAGTCTGCAGAAGAGAAGCCATCTGGTCGATGAAAGAGCCGGTTCCTCCGGCGCAGATACCGTTCATACGCTGCTCTACATTGCCGCCTTCAAAATAGATAATTTTTGCATCCTCTCCTCCAAGTTCAATTGCCACATCTGTCTTTGGGGCCAGTTTTTCAAGAGAAGTGGAAACTGCAATGACTTCCTGTACAAAAGGAACTTCCAGATGATTGGCAAGGGTCAGTCCTCCGGAGCCTGTAATGACAGGTGCCGCAGAAATTTCACCCAGGGAATGGCAAGCTTCGTCCAAAAGGTCCGCCAGCGTATTCTGGATATCTGCAAAATGCCGTTTGTAATCAGAAAAAAGTAAATGAGAGTCATGGTCTAAAATGGCAATTTTGACAGTGGTGGAACCAATATCAATGCCCAGAAGGTGTCGGGGTGTCTGTGTTTTTTTTTCTTCTGACATAGTCAGAAACCTCCTTCTTGTATGTGTTTCTACTTATTTATTATATGTTCATAAAAAAATCAAGCTACATTATACGACAAAATGTCAAAAAAAACAATTCCCAATATTTTTCTGCATTGCGTTTAAATAAGGGATATGATAAAATGAACTCTGTAACAAAAAAGAATTCTGACTATTTTTGGTCAGATTCCATAAAAAGAGAAATCACATTCTCCTATGGCATGTAAAACATAGAGAAAAGACAGGAAGAAGAGGAAAATAAATTTATGTATACCGTACTGAAGCAGGAAGGCAGGGCAAAGAGAGCCCGTCTGGAAACCGTACACGGAACCATTGAGACTCCCGTGTTTATGAATGTGGGTACAGCGGCAGCTATTAAGGGGGCTGTGGCTACCACGGATTTGCACGAAATCAAAACCCAGGTGGAATTGTCCAATACCTATCATCTCCATGTGCGCCCCGGTGACCACATTGTGAAGCAGTTGGGAGGACTGCACAAGTTTATGAACTGGGACCGCCCTATTTTAACGGATTCCGGCGGATTTCAGGTATTTTCTCTCTCAAAATTGAGAAAAATCAAAGAAGAGGGCGTGTATTTTAACTCACATGTAGATGGAAGAAAGATTTTTATGGGACCGGAGGAGAGTATGCAGATTCAGTCCAATCTGGGCTCCACCATTGCCATGGCGTTTGACGAATGTCCGTCCAGTGTGGCCAGCAGAGAGTATGTGCAGAATTCTGTAGACCGCACCACCAGATGGCTGCAGAGATGTAAGGACGAGATGGCAAGGCTGAATCAGCTGGAGGATACCGTAAATCCCCATCAGCTTTTGTTCGGAATTAATCAGGGCGCCATTTACGATGATATCCGTATTGCCCATGCAGAAACCATTTCCAAAATGGATTTGGATGGTTATGCTGTCGGTGGTCTGGCTGTGGGGGAAACCCATGAAGAAATGTACCGGATTCTGGACAGTGTAGTACCCCATCTTCCGGTGAATAAGCCCACCTACCTCATGGGAGTGGGAACGCCTGCCAATATTCTGGAGGCCGTGTCAAGAGGCGTGGACTTCTTTGACTGTGTGTACCCCAGCCGTAATGGACGCCACGGTCATGTGTATACCAATTTCGGCAAGATAAATCTTTTTAATGCGAAATATGAACTGGATTCCCGTCCTATTGAGGAGGGATGTCAGTGTCCGGCCTGCCGCCATTACAGCAGAGCTTATATCCGTCATCTGTTAAAGGCAAAAGAAATGCTGGGTATGCGTCTTTGTGTACTGCATAATTTGTATTTCTACAATACGATGATGGAAGAAATCAGAGATGCGCTGGATAAAGGGTGCTACGAAGAATATAAGGCACGGAAATTGGAAAGCATGGCTTTAGGAGCAGGGAAATAAGAAAACCGTTTTTCTCCCATATAAAAAAACTATTAAATTTGGGAAAAACCGGAGAAAATACTTGAAGAAACAAGAAAAATTGTGTATTATAACAATAATGTCTATCAGTCTGACAGACAAAGTTTAAGGTTCAGGAGGAAGCAGGATGTTATTATCAACAGCAGCAGGCGGCACAGGAGGCATGATTACTTTGTTCTTACCGCTGGTGGTATTTTTTCTTTTGATGTATTTCATGATTATGAGACCTCAGAAAAAAGAGCAGCAGAGAGTAAAAAGCATGCTGGCAGCTATGGAAGTGGGCGACAGTGTCGTTACAACAAGTGGTTTCTATGGTATCTTGATTGATATTACAGAAGAAGATGTCATTGTGGAATTTGGAAACAACAGAAACTGCAGAATTCCAATGAGAAAAAGTGCGATTGCCGAAGTAGAAAAAGCAAGCGACGGAGTTGCAGAGTAAAATGAGAATGAGAGGTACTGACGGGATATCCTGCAGTACCTTTTTCTTTCATAAGAAAAGGAGAAGATTATGACAGGTATCAGTTTGTTTGAAGTGATTGGTCCTAATATGGTAGGGCCGTCCAGTTCCCACACAGCGGGCGCAGCCTCTATGGCTCTGCTGGCCAGAAAACTGTTTCCGGGAACCATTCGGCAGGTGCAGTTCACTCTGTATGGTTCTTTTGCCAGAACCTATCGGGGACATGGTACGGACAGGGCGCTTCTGGGCGGTATCATGGGATTTGAAACCGATGATTTGCGGATTCGGGATTCTCTGGAATTGGCAAAAAAGGCGGGAATTGCATACAGCTTTTCAAAAGCGGAAGAAGAGCCGGACGATATTCATCCCAATACTGCGGATATGGATATTCAGGGAACAAACGGAGAGCGGCTTTTTGTCCGTGGCGTTTCTCTGGGCGGCGGAAAAGTAAAGATTGTGAAGCTGAACCAGATAGAAGTAGACTTTACAGGAGAGTACAGTACCCTGATTGTCAGTCAGACAGATAAACCGGGTGTGGTGGCCCATATTACAAAGATTCTAAGTGAGGAAGGGGTGAACATTGCCTTTATGCGTCTGTTTCGGGAGGAGAAAGGTGCGGCAGCGTTTACCATTGTGGAATCAGACGAGAAGATTCCAAAAGAAGTATTGGAAAAAATCAGAGAAAATCCACTGGTATCGGATATTATGCTGGTGCAGTTATAGGAGGACAGGAAAATGGATTTTAATCATGGAACAGAATTGCTGCAGCTATGTGCAGAACAAGGACTTTCCATATCTCAGGTTATGAAAATACGGGAAACCGAGATTTCTCAGATGCGTGGAGAAGAAGTAGAAGTAAAAATGAGAAAAGCTCTGGAAATCATGAAAAATTCGGTAAAAGAACCGTTGATACAGCCGGTGAAGTCCGTAGGAGGACTGATTGGCGGAGAGGCAAAGAAGTTAGAGGAACACCGCCGTATGGGGAAATCTATCTGTGGAACTATGCTGTCAAAAGCTATGACTTATGCCATGGCCGTCCTGGAGGTCAATGCCTCTATGGGTGTGATTGTAGCTGCACCGACTGCAGGTTCTTCCGGAGTGGTGCCGGGGGTACTTCTGGCTCTGCAGGAAGAATATCAGCTGAAAGATGAGGAGATTTTAAACGGGCTCTATACCGCAGGAGCTGTGGGGTATCTGCTTATGCGCAACGCTTCTGTGGCAGGGGCGGAAGCAGGCTGTCAGGCGGAAGTGGGGGCGGCGTCTGCTATGGCTGCTGCTGCTGCCGTGGAAGTCATGGGTGGAAGCCCGCAGATGTGCCTGGACGCAGCCTCTACAGCTTTGTCCAATCTCCTGGGACTGGTTTGCGACCCGGTGGCGGGGCTGGTGGAGGCTCCCTGTCAGACCCGGAACTCCATGGGATCCGCCAATGCTCTTGTGTGTGCGGAGCAGGCGCTGGCCGGTGTGGTGCAGATGATTCCCTTTGATGAAATGGCAGAAGCCATGTACCATGTGGGAAGAAGTCTGCCCTTTGAACTGAGGGAGAGCGCATTGGGAGGCTGTGCGGGAACAGAAGCGGCCTGTAAGAGAACCTGTGAAATTTTCGGAGGAGGAAAAGCGTGACCGGTACACACAACAAAAAAGACGATATCGTTCTTATCTGCTGATTATTCTGGGAACCGGGATTATGTCCGTTGCCATTAATTCTATCTATGATGCCCTGCAGATGGTGACAGGAGGATTTTCCGGTCTGGGAATTGTGATAAAGAGCCTTTCAGAGAACTGGATAGACGGCGGGATTCCTCTTTGGTTTACCAATGCAGTGCTGAATATTCCTTTGTTTTTCCTGGGTATCTGGATAAAGGGCTGGGAGTTTACAAAAAAATCGGTTTTTGGCGCTCTGTGTCTGTCTTTCTGGCTGTATTTCATACCGCCCATTCCTCTGATTCAGGATGATATGCTGTTGGCGGCCCTTGCGGCAGGAGTCATTATGGGAGTGGGAATCGGCTGTATTTTTCTGGGACAGGGAACCACTGGAGGAACGGATATGGCAGCGGCTCTGATACAACATAAGCTGCGCGGTTATTCCATTCCCCAGATTCTGCAGGTTATAGATGGAAGTGTGGTGCTGCTGGGGATTTTTGTCTTTGGGATTCATAAGGCTCTGTATGCGGCAGTGGCGATTTTTATTACCTCCTGGACTGCGGACCGCTTTATGGAAGGAATGCATTTTGCAAAAGGGGCTTATGTGATTACGGAAAAGGAAGAACTGGTATCTAAAAGGATTATGGAAGAGCTGAACCGGGGGCTGACAGGGATTTATGCTCAGGGGATTTATTCCCGTCAGGACAGGAAAATGCTGTTCTGTGTGGTAGGGAAAAAGGAACTTGTGAAATTAAAAGAAGTGGTGGAAGAAACAGACCCGGAGGCTTTTGTGATTGTGACAGATGTCAGAGAAGTTATGGGGAAAGGATTTACAAAAGAGAAAGGATAAAAAAGTTACTATCTATATAGAAACCTGCAATATGCAGGAGTGTCTTTAGGCGAAGGCCAGCAGCCGCAAACGCGCGTGAACTCTGCAGCCACTGTCTTCTATTTCTTAACAATACCCAGTATATAGAACAAATGTGACCACTGTGTGTCGTCAAAATAAAGGAACTATAAACTTTAGAAAATTCCAGGGAATAGAAACCATAACGAAAAGGTATAGCGCAAAAGGGATTATTGCTTGAATTATGGCAGGAAAAGGATTATCATATTACTAATTACATTCTATGAATGACAAAAAAATGACAAAACTGCGGAAAGGGTGACAGTATGAAAAGAAATATAGCGTACATTCCCGGTGACGGAATCGGCCCGGAAATTGTAAGAGAAGCAAAGAAGGTTCTGGATAAAGTCTGCAGTGTGTACGGACATGAGTTTCATTATGAAGAATTGCTTTTAGGCGGCGCTTCCATTGATGCACACGGTGTACCGCTGACAGAGGAGACGATAAAGAAAGCAAAGGTTGCAGATGCCGTTTTGATGGGTTCTATCGGCGGAGACGCAAAGACTTCCCCCTGGTATCAGCTGGAGCCGTCCAAGAGACCGGAGGCAGGCCTTCTGGGTATCCGAAAGGCGCTGAACCTGTTTGCTAATTTAAGACCAGCTTATCTCTATGATGAGTTGAGAAAAGCCTGCCCTTTAAAAGAAGAGGTTATTGGGGACGGCTTCGACATGATTATTGTCAGAGAATTAACGGGAGGTCTGTATTTCGGAGAACGCAAGACGGTAGAAGAAAATGGCGTGAGAAAAGCCGTGGATACGCTGTCTTATAATGAAGAGGAAATTCGCAGAATTGCCATCAAGGCTTTTGAGATTGCAGGCAAAAGAAGAAAAAAAGTGACCAGTGTGGATAAGGCAAATGTATTGGATTCCTCCAGATTGTGGAGAAAGGTTGTGGAAGAGGTGGCAAAAAACTACCCGGACATTACACTGGAACATATGCTGGTGGACAACTGTGCGATGCAGCTGGTACATAATCCGGGACAGTTCGATGTGATTCTCACGGAAAATATGTTTGGAGATATTTTGTCAGACGAGGCCAGTATGGTTACAGGGTCTATCGGTATGCTGTCATCAGCCAGCTTAAACGAGACCAGCTTCGGGCTTTACGAGCCAAGCCATGGTTCAGCTCCGGATATTGCAGGAAAAGACGTTGCAAATCCTATTGCCACCATTTTGTCTGCGGCCATGATGCTGCGCTTCTCTTTGGATTTGGATAAAGAAGCGGACGCAGTGGAGGCAGCTGTGGCACAGGTATTAGAAGAGGGCTACAGAACCCCGGATATTTACTCTGAAGGAATGAAAAAGACAGGAACCGCACAGATGGGGAGTCTCATTGCAGAGCGGATTCAGTAGAGAAGGAACAAATAAAAAGGTCGGAAGGAAGGAAGATAGATGAGAAGTGACGCAGTAAAAAAAGGAATGCAGCAGGCGCCTCACAGGTCCCTGTTTCATGCTTTGGGCATGACCAAGGAAGAAATGGAAAAACCGCTGGTGGGAATTGTCAGCTCTTATAATGAAATCGTACCGGGACATATGAACCTGGATAAAATCGTAAATGCCGTGAAACTGGGCGTTGCCATGGCAGGGGGAACTCCGGTGGTATTTCCGGCCATTGCAGTCTGCGACGGCATTGCCATGGGGCATGTGGGCATGAAATATTCTCTGGTTACCAGAGATTTGATTGCAGATTCTACAGAGGCTATGGCTATGGCACATCAGTTTGACGCCCTGGTTATGGTGCCTAACTGTGATAAAAATGTGCCGGGACTTTTAATGGCAGCAGCCAGAATCAATGTACCTACGGTCTTTGTAAGCGGCGGCCCCATGCTGGCCGGAAAGGTGCAGGGACAGAAGAGAAGCCTTTCCTCCATGTTTGAAGCCGTGGGCTCTTACAGCGCAGGAACTATGACGGAAGAAGAGGTAGAAGAATTTGAAAACCATGTCTGCCCTACCTGCGGTTCCTGTTCCGGTATGTATACGGCAAACAGCATGAACTGCCTGACTGAGGTACTGGGCATGGGATTAAGAGGAAACGGAACCATTCCGGCCGTCTATTCCGAGCGTATCAAGCTGGCGAAGCATGCAGGTATGCAGGTTATGGAAATGTACAGAAGAAACATTCGTCCAAGAGATATTATGACAAAGGAAGCTTTGATGAATGCCCTTACGGTAGACATGGCTCTGGGCTGCTCAACCAACAGCATGCTGCACCTTCCGGCCATTGCACATGAAATCGGCTGGGACTTTGATATAACCTTTGCCAATGAAATCAGTGCCAAAACGCCAAATCTGTGCCATCTGGCACCGGCAGGCCCTACCTATATGGAAGATTTGAATGAAGCCGGCGGCGTGTGGGCTGTTATGAAGGAACTGACCAAGAAAGATTTGCTGAATCTGGATTGTATGACCGTAACCGGAAAGACCGTGGGAGAGAATATTGCCAACTGTGTGAATAAAAATCCGGAAGTTATCCGTCCTATTGAAAATCCATACAGCCAGACAGGGGGACTTGCCGTACTGACAGGAAATCTGGCGCCTCACGGCGGTGTGGTAAAGAGAAGCGCCGTATGCGAGGAAATGATGGTGCACGAAGGCCCGGCCAGAGTCTTTGACTGTGAGGAAGACGCCATTGCAGCCATTAAAGGCGGTAAAATCGTGGCGGGAGATGTGGTGGTTATCCGCTACGAAGGACCGAAAGGCGGCCCCGGTATGCGGGAAATGCTGAATCCCACTTCCGCGATTGCCGGTATGGGACTGGGCTCCAGTGTAGCGCTGATTACAGACGGCCGCTTCTCCGGTGCGTCAAGGGGCGCTTCCATTGGGCATATTTCTCCGGAAGCAGCAGTAGGCGGTCCTATTGCCTTGGTAGAAGAGGGGGATATGATTCGCATTAACATTCCGGAAACCAAGCTGGAACTGGCAGTGTCCGAGGAAGAGCTGGCGGCCAGAAGAGCGAAATGGCAGCCAAGAGAGCCGAAAGTGACTACCGGATATCTGGCACGGTATGCCTCTATGGTAACCAGCGGAAACAGAGGCGCTGTACTGGAAATCCAGAAATAAACAGAGGGAGGATTTGTCTATGCAGCTGACAGGTGCGCAAATCGTAATGGAATGTCTGAAAGAACAGGGTGTCGATACGGTTTTCGGGTATCCGGGCGGTACGATACTGAACATATATGATGAATTGTATAAACAGCAGGGAGAAATCCATCATGTGCTGACTTCCCATGAGCAGGGGGCGGCCCATGCGGCAGACGGTTATGCCCGTTCTACCGGAAAAGTGGGAGTCTGTCTGGCTACCAGCGGTCCCGGCGCTACCAATCTGGTAACGGGAATTGCCACTGCCCATATGGATTCCATCCCCATTGTGGCCATTACCTGCAACGTAGGCCTGCCTCTTCTGGGAAAGGACAGTTTCCAGGAGGTGGATATTGCAGGGGTGGTTATGCCCATTACCAAGCACAGTTTTATCGTGAAGGACGTAACAAAGCTGGCCAGAACAATCCGCCGTGCTTTTGTCATTGCAAAAAGCGGCAGACCGGGGCCGGTACTTGTGGATATTACCAAAGATGTAACGGCAAATAAAACAGAATTTACGCCTTATGTGCCGAAAAAGGTGAAACCTTATGTGGAAGAAATCACACAGGAAAGTCTGGAAAAAGCGGCGCAGATGATTCAGGAAGCGAAACGTCCCTTTATTTTTGTGGGCGGCGGCGCAGCGGCGGCCAATGCCTGGGAAGAAGTCAGAGAACTGGCCCATAAGATTCAGAGTCCGGTGACGGATTCTCTTATGGGAAAAGGCGTGTTTTCCGGTACAGACCCTTATTATACAGGAATGTTGGGTATGCACGGAACCAAAGCCTCCAATCTGGGCGTCACAAAGTGCGACCTGCTCATTGCCATTGGAGCCAGATTTTCTGACCGCGTTATCGGAAATCCGCGGAATTTTGCACGAAACGCAAAAATTCTTCATATTGATGTAGATGCAGCGGAAATCAATAAAAATGTGTTGGTGGACTGCAGTGTTATCGGAGACGCAAAAGAAGTTTTGAAGCAGTTAAATCATATGGTTCCGGCAGCAGAGCATAAAGAATGGTTGGAAACCATAGAAGAATTGAAGGAGAAATACCCCTTATCCTATCATCAGGAAGGACTTACAGGTCCGGGTATTATCGAAGAGTTGTATAAGCAGACCAATGGAGAAGCCATTATTGTGACAGAAGTAGGACAGCACCAGATGTGGGCGGCCCAGTATTACAAATATACCATGCCCCGTACGTTTCTGTCCTCCGGTGGTCTGGGCACCATGGGATACGGTCTGGGAGCGGCCATCGGGGCCAAAATGGGTAATCCGGACAAGGTTGTCATCAATGTAGCGGGAGACGGCTGTTTCCGAATGAATATGAATGAGATTGCCACAGCTACCAGAAATGACCTCCCCTTGATTCAGGTGGTAGTCAACAATCAGGTGCTTGGCATGGTGCGTCAGTGGCAGACTTTGTTCTATGAGGGCAGGTATTCTAATACAGTGTTAAGAGACAAGGTAGACTTTGTGAAGCTGGCAGAAGCCATGGGTGCCGTGGGAATCCGCGTTACCCGAAAAGAAGATTTGGCCGGGGCTATTCAGGAGGCTATTCGGTTAAATACAACAGTGGTTTTGGACTGTATCATTGACAGTGATGACAAAGTATTTCCGATGGTTCCGGCAGGAGCCAACATTGAAGACGCTTTTGACGAGGCGGATTTGGAGAAAAGACAGAAATAAAGAAAGAGAAATCAGAGGAGGAAGCATCATGAGCAGAGTTTACAATTTTTCAGCGGGTCCGGCTGTACTGCCGGAGGAAGTGTTAAGAGAAGCAGCAGATGAAATGTTAGATTACAGAGGCTGCGGCATGTCCGTTATGGAGATGAGTCACCGTTCCGGTATGTTTGAAACAATTCTAAACGAGGCAGAGGCAGATTTGAGAGATTTGCTGCAGATACCGGACAACTACAAGGTGCTCTTTCTGCAGGGAGGGGCCAGCCAGCAGTTTGCCATGATTCCCATGAATCTTATGAAGCACGGGGAGGCAGATTACATTGTCACCGGACAGTGGGCAAAAAAGGCATGGCAGGAAGCGCAGAAATACGGAAAGGCAAACAAGATTGCTTCTTCTGAGGATAAAACCTTTTCTTACATACCGGATTGTTCCGATTTGGATATCAGTCCCAATGCAGATTACGTGTACATCTGTGAAAATAACACCATTTACGGTACAAAATTTAAAAAACTGCCAAATACCAAAGGCAAAACATTGGTGTCTGATGTGTCCTCCTGTTTCCTGTCTGAGCCGGTGGATGTAAGCAAATACGGCATTCTCTACGGCGGCGTACAGAAAAATATCGGCCCGGCCGGCATGGTGATTTCCATTATCCGGGAAGACCTGATTACCGAAGATGTGATGAAAGGCACGCCCACCATGCTGACATTTAAAACCCATGCAGACGCAGGCTCTCTGTACAATACGCCAAACAGCTACTGCATTTATATGTGCGGCAAAGTCTTTAAATGGCTGAAAAATATGGGTGGTCTTGCTGTGATGAAAGAGCGGAACGAAAAGAAAGCAAAGCTTTTGTATGATTTCCTGGATGAAAGCCATTTGTTTAAAGGAACCGTTGTGCCGAAAGACCGTTCTCTTATGAATGTGCCTTTTGTAACCGGAAATGCGCAGTTAGATGCGAAATTTGTAAAAGAGGCAAAGGAAGCGGGACTGGAAAATCTGAAAGGCCACAGAAGTGTGGGCGGCATGAGAGCCAGCATTTACAATGCCATGCCGATAGAAGGTGTGGAAACTCTGGTGGACTTTATGAAAAAATTTGAGAAGGAGAATGTCTAATATGTATCGGTATCATTGTCTGAATCCCATTTCTCAGGTGGGTTTAAAGGAATTTAATCAGGAATATGAAAAGACAGAAGGCGCAACAGAGGCAGATGCCATACTGGTGCGAAGCGCAGATATGCACCAGATGGAACTGCCACAGCAGGTATCGGCCGTAGCAAGAGCCGGTGCAGGTGTCAACAACATTCCCCTGGAGGAACTGGCAAAAAAGGGCGTGGTAGTTTTTAACACACCGGGAGCCAATGCCAACGGCGTAAAGGAAATGGTGCTGGCAGGTATGCTTCTGGCTTCCAGAGACATTGTAGGGGGCATTGAGTGGCTGAAAAGTCAGGAACCGGCAGATGATTTGGCAAAAAAGGCAGAAAAAGAGAAGAAAAAATTTGCAGGATGTGAAATCAGCGGCAAAAAACTGGGCATTATCGGTTTGGGCGCCATAGGCGTTAAGGTAGCCAATGCAGCGGTACATCTGGGAATGGAAGTTTACGGATATGACCCCTTTATTTCTGTAGATGCAGCATGGAGTCTGTCCAGAAACATTCACCACATTAATGAAGTCAGCGAGATTTACCGGGACTGCGACTATATTACCATTCATGTGCCGCTTCTGGAAAGCACGAAAAAAATGATTGGCAGGGAAGAAATCGCACAGATGAAGGATGGTGTCGTTCTTCTGAATTTTGCCAGAGACCTTCTGGTGGATGAAGAGGCTTTGTGCAAAGCCCTGGAAGAAGGAAAGGTGAAAAAATATGTGACGGATTTTGCCAATCCTGTAGTAGCCAATGCTCCAAATACGCTGGTAACCCCGCATCTGGGTGCGTCTACAGAGGAATCTGAGGATAACTGCGCCGTTATGGCGGTTCAACAGGTTATGGATTATCTGGAAAACGGAAACATTAAGAATTCTGTGAATTACCCGGATTGTGACGCCGGAAGATGTGTGGATGCGGGAAGAATTACCATTAACCATAAAAATGTGCCGAACATGATTTCTCAGTTTACCAAAACCCTGGGTGACGCAGGGGTGAATATTGCCAACATGACCAATAAAAGTAAAGGGGATTATGCTTATACCATGCTGGATGTGGCATCCCCCATTGACGGTCAGGTGGCAGAGGCGCTGAAAGCCATTGAGCACGTATACAGAGTCAGAATTGTAAAATAAGAGAAGGGAGGCTGCTGTGCCGCCTGCATAGGAAAAATTTTCTTGTGCAGGGGTGCAGGAACCTCTTTTGACATTTTGTGAAAGGGGAAAAATTATGGCAGATATCCGACCATTTCGGGCAATTCGTCCTATTGCGGCAAAGGCGGCAGAGATTGCGGCTTTGCCTTATGATGTGTACAACAGAGAAGAGGCGGCAGAGGAAACCAAGATACATCCACACTCCTTTCTTGCCATAGACCGTCCGGAGACGCAGTTTTTGCCGGATATGGATATGTACAGCCCGGAAGTTTACGAAAAAGCGGCAAAACTTCTGGAACAGCGAATCCGGGAAGGGGATTTTATCGAAGAGAAGGAACCTTGTTTTTACATTTATGAACTGAAACGGGGCAGCCATGTACAGACGGGAATTGCAGCCTGCGCTTCTGCGGAAGACTATCTGCAGCAGGTTATCCGGCGTCATGAGAACACCAAACCGGAAAAGGAAGCAGACCGTATTCGCCACATACAGGCATGCGGAGCCCAGACAGGGCCAGTGTTTCTGGTACACCGCCCCATAGCGGAGCTTCGCAGACTCCTGGAAATCCGCAAACGGACAGCACCGGTATATCAATTTGTTTCCGAGGATGGAATTGGACACAGAGTCTGGATTATCCGTGAAAAACTGACTATAGAGAAAATTCAGCAGCTTTTTTTGAAAACAGAGGCTCTGTATATTGCAGACGGACACCACAGAGCAGCTTCGGCTGTAAAGACGGCCCTGGAAATGCGAAAAGCCTGCCCGGATAAGAAGGGAAAGGAAGAATACCAGTATTTTCTCAGCGTTTTGTTTCCTTCCGATGAACTGGAAATTCTGGATTACAACCGTGTGGTAAGGGATTTAAACGGGCTTGAAAGAGAGGACTTTCTAGAAGCGCTGAAACAATATTTTTCTGTGACAAAGACAGCAGGTCCGGTGAAACCAAGGAGAAAAGGCAGTTTTGGGCTTTGTCTGCCCGATGGCTGGTATCAGCTGGAACTTATGGAAGCATTTCGGCCTCAGGATGCGGTAGAGGGTCTGGATGTGGCTGTGCTGCAAAATCTTGTACTGGCTCCCATACTTGGCATTGAAAAGCCGGGAGAAGATAAGAGAATTTCTTTTATGGGAGGTATCCGTGGGCTGGAAGAACTGGAAGTACAGGTGAAAAAGCAGGGCGGAGCAGCCTTTTCCCTGTATCCGGTTACTATGGAGGAAATCATGGAAACAGCAGATGAAGGAAGGCTGATGCCGCCGAAATCCACCTGGTTTGAGCCAAAGCTGCGCAGCGGACTCCTTATCCATAAGATAGCTATGGACGGCTGCTGATTTTGTATGGTAAAATAAAAAATAATACTGGATTTTACAGGAGAGAAAGGAAGGACAAACATGAAGAAAAAGATGGCGGTCATGCTGTTGGCTGTGGCTCTGGCAGCAGTATCCATAAGCGGGTGCGGCAGCAAAGCAGCTACAGACACAGAAAAAGAAGAAGAACAGAAAGAAAATCCTGTCGATATAAACATTACAGCCTTAAAAGGGCCTACCGCTATGGGGATGGTGCAGTTTATGGATGAAGCGGAGCAGGGAAAGCTGACGGATGAAAATTATCAGTTCTCCATTGCCGCTTCTGCAGATGAGGTTTCCCCAAAGCTGGTGCAGGGAGAAACGGACATTGCTGCGGTTCCGGCAAACCTGGCCTCTGTACTTTATAATAAAACAGAGGGAAAGGTGCAGGTTCTGGCTGTGAATACCCTTGGGGTGCTGTATCTTGTGGAGAATGGGAACAGTGTGCAGTCTGTGGCGGATTTAAAAGGAAAAACCATTTATGCCAGCGGCAAGGGCTCTACACCGGAGTATGCCCTGGATTATATTTTGTCTGCAAACGGAATTGACCCGGAAAAAGGCGTAACCATCGAGTGGAAAAGCGAACATTCTGAGTGTGTTGCAGCAATTTCCAGTACGGAAAACGGTATTGCCATGCTGCCGCAGCCCTTTGTGACCACGGCCCAGACCAAAAATCCGGCTATCCGTACGGCCTTGGATTTGACGGAAGAATGGGAAAAGGTACAGTCCGGGGAAGATACAAAAAGCAGTATGATTACCGGTGTTGTGGTAGCCCGCACAGAGTTTGTGGAAGAACATCCCCAGGCCGTGGAAGATTTTCTGGAGCATTACGAGGACTCTGTGGAATATGTAAACGAGAATACGAAAGAAGCAGCCCAGTTGGTAGGAAAATATGACATTGTTACTGCAGAAATTGCAGAAAAAGCCCTGCCGGAATGTAACATTGTATATATGGATGGCGAGGATATGAAGGAGCAGCTTTCCGGTTATCTGGAGGTGCTGAAAAACCAGAACCCACAGGCGGTAGGAGGCGCAGTGCCGGGAGATGATTTCTATTATATCGAAAAATAAAAAAAGGCAAATCCGGCTCTGGGCAGTGGCATTTTGGCTGCTTATCTGGCAGGCAGCCAGTATAGCCATCGGACAGGAGATACTTCTGGTATCTCCTGTTGCTGTCTTACAGAGATTGAAAACACTGGTATGGGAAAGTACATTCTGGCTGTCCTGTGCGTTTTCCGTCCTGCGCATTGTCAGCGGATTTTTGCTGGGTACGGCCCTGGGGGTGGTACTGGGAGGAGTTTCTTTTGGTTTTTGCAGAATACGGGAACTTCTGGCGCCTTTGGTGCTTACCATGAAATCCATTCCGGTAGCGTCTTTTGTGATTTTGGTGCTTATCTGGATACCTTCAAAGAATCTGTCCGTATTTATTTCTTTTTTTATGGTTTTTCCGGTGGTTTATACCAATGTGATCCAGGGGATAGAAAGTGTGGATAAAAAGCTGTTGGAAATGGCGCAGGTATTTCAGGTCTCGCGGATGAGAAAAATCCGCTATATTTATCTGTCGCAGGTGCTGCCCTTTTTCCGTTCCGGCTGTTGTGTGGCTCTGGGACTTTGCTGGAAAGCGGGAGTAGCGGCAGAGGTTATCGGAATCCCTGACGGCTCTATTGGAGAGCATTTATATCAGGCAAAGGTGTATCTGGACACGCCGGATTTGTTTGCCTGGACGGTGGTCATTATTGTGATCAGTCTGCTGTTTGAGAAGGTGTTTTTGGGAGTCATTGACTGGGGCGTAAGGAAACTGGAGAGGAGATAGGTATGGGAATCCAAATTACAAATCTGAACAAAGCCTATGGAGAGCATCAGGTATTGGAAAATTTCTGCGCAGAAATTCCGGAAGGGAAAACCACCTGTGTTATGGCAGCCTCAGGAAAAGGGAAAACCACGCTTCTTAGAATCCTTATGGGACTGGAAAAGCCGGATGGCGGAGAGATTACAGGACTGGAAAACAAAAGAATCAGCGCTGTTTTTCAGGAGGACAGGCTGTGCGAAAATCTCAGTACAGAAGCCAATATTCGCCTGGTACAGAAGGGAGGGAAAGGCAGAAGCAGGGACTTTTTGCAGCAGCTGCAAGACGGGTTTTCGGCAGTGGGATTAGAAGGCTGGGGGAAGCGTCCGGTAAAAGAGTTGTCCGGGGGTATGAAGCGAAGGGCGGCCCTTTTAAGAGCTCTGTATGCAGACTGGAATATATTGTTTTTAGACGAGCCGTTTAAGGGACTGGACAGGGAAACAAAGGATAAGGTGCTGGCCTTTGTGCGGGAAAAGTGCAGAGGAAAGACTGTACTTTGCGTTACCCATGAAAAGGAAGAAGCGGAAATCCTGGGAGCGGAAATTTTAGAACTTTGAGATTCACAAGTATGCGAAAAGGAAATAATCCTGGATGTAAAGAGGCACAAGAAGACATATTCCTGTGCCTCTTAAAAGGTCTGTTTCTTTCTACAGCAGTCTCGTTTATCTATTCATCTCAATACTCATCTACATGAAGCAGTTCATGCACTTTTCCTTTCAGAAGTCCATCATAAAGAGAGACAATCAATGGATTTTCGTCTGCCTTGCGGATGCTGGTTACGTTGTCTGCCTGATACAGACCCTCCATTCTGGCGCTCTTCGTGCGGCTGCCGGCTCTCGGAGGCTGTCCGCCGCCCATGATACAACCCCTGCGGCAGGCCATAACTTCCACAATGTGGTACTGCTTTCTGCCGCTTCGGATATTTTCCATAACGGTATGGGCATTGGCCAATCCGCTGACGACGCAGACATGCAGCGGCGTGCCTTTATAGGTAACGGTAAATTCTTTGATACCGTCCTCGCCTCTGGCACCTGCTTCCGCAACGCTGTCCATGGTGGCTTTGTCGTGGCGGTCCGCAAAGCGGCGCAGCATAGCTTCTGTCACACCTCCGGTAACACCGAAGATAACGCCGGCGCCGGAGCCGAATCCAAACGGCATATCACAGGCTTCCGTAACCAGTGTAGAGAATTCAATGCCGGAATTGCGAATCATGCGGATGAGTTCTGTAGTGGTAATAACCACATCAGTATCCTGTTCCCCTTTGGTAAAGTTGTTGGGGCGGAGAATTTCCATTTTCTTCGCGGTACACGGCATGATGGATACCACAAACGTTTTCTTGCCCTGATTTTTCTCCGGGTCACGGTAGTATTCCTTCATAACAGCAGAGAACATACCCTGAGGAGAACGGCAGGTGGAAAGGTTATCCTTAAATTCCGGATACTGGTCACTGAGGTATTTCACCCATGCGGGACAGCAGGAAGTAAAAAGAGGAAGATTTTCACCTTTTTCCACTCTGTCCAGAAATTCCTTGGATTCTTCCATAATGGTAAGGTCTGCGGCAAAGGCTGTATCGTAAACTTCATCAAAGCCCATGCGGTGCAGAACAGCCACCAGCTTGCCCATGACGCTGTGGCCCCGGGTAAGACCGAAAGCATCTCCCACAGCAACCCGGACAGCGGGAGCGACCTGTGCGACTACACGGGTATTGGGGTCTGCAATGGCGTCCCAAACCTCGTCCATCTGCGTTTTAATACTGATGGCTCCGGTTGGACAGAAGACCCGGCACTGACCGCAGCTTACACAATCCGTGGCGGACAGGGGTTTGTCAAAAGCAGGCATAACCATGGCGTCCGTACCCCGGTGCGCAAAGCCCAGCACCCCCAGTCCCTGAAGTTCGCTGCAGGCCCGGACACAGTCTCCGCAGAGGATGCATTTATTGGGGTCTCTTACCAGCGCAGGAGAACTGTCATCCAAAGGACGCGGCTCTCTGGTGTTCTGGAAACGCACGGAAGTAATATTCATGCGGTGTGCCAAATCCTGCAGCACACATTCGCCGCTTTTTACACAAGTGGTGCAGTCCCGGCAATGTGCAGACAACAGCAGTTCCACAATCATTTTTCTGTATTTTTTGATTTTTCCCGAGTTGGTATAAATCACCATGCCGTCTCTTGGCTCTTCTGAGCAGGAGGCAAAGGTGCGTCCCCGGTCATCTTCTACGGTACACAAGCGACAGGCACCGAAAATGGATAATTCCGAATGATAGCAAAGCGTTGGCAAATCAATGCCGGCATTGCGGATAACAGAAAGGACATTTTTTTCATCGGTAAACGCTACCTTTCTGCCGTCTATTGTCATAAATCCCATAATAGTCCCTCCTAATATTCAACATAAACTGCATCAAATGCACAGTTTTCCCGGCAGGAATCACACTTGATACAAAGATTCGGATTGATGTGGTAAGTTTCCTTGCGGACGCCGGTAATAGCTCCCACAGGACAGTTCTTTGCACATTTGCCGCAGCCCTTACAGAATTCGGGATTGATGATATAGCGTCTCATGGCAGTACAGCTTTTCGCCGCACATTTGTGTTCCAAAATATGCTCCTCGTATTCCTTGCGGAAGGTCTTTAATGTACTGATAACCGGCAAAGGCGCACTCTTTCCAAGACCGCACAGCGCCATGCCCTTTACCATAGAGGCCAGTTCCTCCAGGGTATCCAAATCTTCCAGCTTTCCTTCTCCGTTTACAATGCGTTCCAGAATTTCCAGCATGCGTTTCGTGCCTTCCCGGCAGGGAACACATTTTCCGCAGGATTCTCTCTGGGTGAAACTCATGAAAAAGCGGGCTACTTCTACCATGCAGGTGTTTTCATCCATAACTACCAGGCCGCCGGAGCCCATAATGGCATTGTATTTCTTTACATTGTCAAAATCCAGCCCTACATCCAGATGTTCACTGGTGAGACAGCCGCCGGAGGGACCGCCAATCTGAATGGCTTTGAAGTCTCCGCCGCCTTTGATACCGCCGCCGATGTCGTAAATAATTTCCCGCAGGGTGGTTCCCATGGGAACTTCGATAAGTCCTGTGTTTTCAATGGAACCGGTGATGGAGAACGTCTTAGTTCCCGGACTCCCCTCAGTGCCGATGGTTCTGAACCACTGGGCTCCTTTTAAGATAATACCGGGTACATTGGCAAAAGTTTCTACATTGTTTAAAACCGTTGGTTTCGCCCACAGACCCTGGTCAACAGTCCTTGGCGGTTTGGTACGGGGCATACCGCGGTCCCCTTCGATAGAAGCGGTAAGGGCAGAGCCTTCTCCGCAGACGAAAGCGCCGGCGCCCCGGTTAATATGCATATGGAAAGAAAAATCAGTTCCCAGAATGTGATTTCCAAGGAGTCCTTTTTCTTCCGCCTGGCGAATAGCATGACGCAGACGGGCTACAGAAAGAGGATATTCTGCGCGAACATAGATATAACCGTTTTGTGCCCCTGTTGCGTAAGCGGCAATGGTCATACCTTCGATTAAGCGGTAAGGGTCGCCTTCCATTACGCTGCCGTCCATGAAAGCACCTGGGTCGCCCTCGTCACCATTACATACCACAAAATGTTCCGGTACGTCTTTGTGGGCTGCCACCTGTTTCCACTTTCTTCCGGCAGGGAAACCGCCGCCGCCTCTTCCCCGAAGCTTAGATTGGTCTACCTCCTCTAAAACATCCTCCGGTGTCATGTCAAAGAGCGCTTTGGCAAGGGCGTCGTATCCGCCGGAAGCTATGTATTCGTCCAGAGATTCCGCATCGAATTTACCGCAGTTTTCCAATACGATTCTGGTCTGTTTGGCAATGAAAGGAATTTCATCGGGAGTTGCGTAGGATTCTCCGTTTTTCTTATAAAACAGCCGTTCTACAGGCTCCTGTTTTAAAACCGTGCGCTGGAAGATTTCCTGGCAGTCTTCTTCCTGTACTTTCACATACTGGTAATGGCAGGGTTCGATTCTCACCAGAGGGCCAAGTTCACAAATTCCCTGACATCCGGTTTTGACAGCGCCGATATGAGGAACATCTTTTTGAAATTCCACGGACACTCCTTCTAAATCCTGACACAGTTCCAGCATTTTGTTGTATATTTTTTCGGAACCTGAAGCTACGCAGCCGGTTCCGGCACATACCAGGATTCTGCACTTGTAAGCGTCGATTTCTTTTTGGGCAGCTTCCCGTTCTTTTAATAAGGCATCTCTGTTTTCAATTATCATACATTGTCACCTCGCAGTTCCGCAATTAATTCCAGCGCCTTTTCCGGCGTCATGGATGGGTGGACTTCGTTGTTGACCGTCATGGTAGGGGCAAGACCGCAGGCACCGAGACAGGATACCGTTTCCACGGTAAAGAGCATATCGTCAGTGGTGTGTTTTTTTCTGCTGAGTCCCAGTTCTTTTTGCAGGGCTTCCAGAATTGGGATGGACTTACGGACATGACAGGCTGTTCCGTCGCAGACTTTAATGATGTATTTTCCCTTGGGTTCAAAAGAAAAGTTTTCATAGAAAGTGGCTACGCTGTACGCCTTTGCCTCACGGACACCGATTTCCTTTGCCACATAGGTCAGCAATTCTCCGGGCAGATAACGGTATTCTGCCTGAATATCCTGCATAATGGGAATCAGAGAACTTGCTTTTCGGCCATAGAATTCAATAATCTCGTCAGTTTTTTCATAGTAGCTTTGGTCGAGCATGATTGCATACCTCCTCATACATTGTCAATACACCGCCAAAATAGATAAGCGAAGTTGTTTATATTATATCTTATATATGGAAAATGCACAACAATTTTTCGACTAAAAATAAAAAATTAGTCATTATTCTTAAACTTTACAAGGGAATGGTTTGATGATAAAATGAAAAAAAGGAGGGTGTATATGTCTGAAAGATTATATGATATGATGGATTGGCCGGAAATTGAGGCTGTGGTATATTCGGAAGAAAGCGAGCCGAAGCGGATTCTGGGACCCAGGAAAACGCCGGACGGTATTTTGATACAGTGCTTTCGGCCGGGAGCGCAGCAGGTAAAGGTGCTGCTTGGCAGGGGGAAACCAGAGTATGAAATGGAGATGGAAGACGAGACGGGATTTTTCTCTGTACTGCTTCCGGGGGATAAGATTCCAAAATATAAATATGAAGCAGTGTATGAAGACGGCAGAAAGGAAAAAATTTATGACCCGTACGCTTTTGAAAAGCAGATTACCATAGAGCAGGAGCAGCAGTTTGCAGCAGGCATTTGTTATGATATTTATGAAAAACTGGGGGCACATCCCATGGAGCTTCACGGGGTGGAGGGCGTTTATTTTGCTGTCTGGGCGCCCAATGCCATGCGTGTCAGTGTGGTAGGGGATTTTAACAGATGGGACGGAAGAGTACATCAGATGAATCGTCTGAATGTATCCGGGATTTTTGAACTTTTTATTCCGAAAGTCAAACCGGGAGCCCTTTACAAATATGAAGTGAAAGCCAAAGGCTCTCTGGTGTATTTAAAGGCAGATCCTTATGGCAATCAGGCGGAGGTGCGGCCGAAAACCGCTTCTGTGGTTGCGGATTTGAATCAGTATCAGTGGCAGGATGACCAGTGGATGAAGGAAAGAGGACAGAGAAACCGGGAGGACAAGCCTTTGGCTGTATACGAAATGCATTTGGGCTCCTGGAGAAAACCAGAAGAAGAGGGCAGACTGTTTTATAATTACCGGGAACTGGCTCCCATGCTGGCAGACTATGTGAAAGAAATGGGGTATACTCATGTGGAACTGATGCCGGTTATGGAGCATCCTCTGGACGAATCCTGGGGCTATCAGGTCACTGGATATTATGCCCCTACCAGCCGGTATGGAAGCTGTGAGGATTTCATGTACTTCATGGACTACATGCACCAACAGGGAATCGGTGTGATTTTAGACTGGGTGCCTGCACATTTTCCAAAGGATACTTTCGGTATGTCTCATTTCGATGGAACCTGTCTCTATGAGCACTTAGACCCAAGGCAGGGCATGCACCCTCACTGGGGCACGCTGATTTACAATTATGGACGCCCGCAGGTGAAGAATTTCCTCATTGCAAATGCCCTGTTCTGGGCAAAGAAGTATCATGCAGACGGAATACGCATGGACGCAGTGGCTTCCATGCTGTATCTGGATTACGGCAAGAACGACGGGGAATGGGTTGCCAATATTTACGGAGGTAATGAAAATCTGGAAGCTGTGGAATTTTTGAAACATTTGAATTCTGTGTTTAAGAAACAACATCCGGATGTGCTGCTGATTGCAGAAGAATCCACAGCCTGGCCTCAGATTACGGGTAAAGTGGAAGAAGAGGGGCTGGGATTTGATTATAAATGGAATATGGGCTGGATGAATGACTTTATAGATTACATGCAGAAAGACCCTATTTTCCGAGGTGGCGCCCATGATGAACTGACTTTCAGTATGGTGTATGCCTACAGTGAAAAATTCCTGCTAAGTCTTTCCCATGACGAAGTGGTACATGGAAAAGGTTCTCTTTTAAACAAAATGCCGGGAGATAAGGCGAAAAAAATGGCAAATCTTCGGGCTGCTTACGGTTTTATGCTGGTACATCCGGGGAAAAAGCTGCTGTTTATGGGACAGGAATTTGCCCAGGAGAGAGAATGGTCTGAGCAGAGGGGGCTGGACTGGAATCTGCTGGAAGAAACAGACCACAGACAAATGCAGGAATATGTGAAAGCCCTTTGGAAGCTGTACCGGGAACAGCCGGCCCTGTACGAAAAGGACTACGAAACAGAAGGCTTTGCATGGATTAATCACATGGACGCAGAGAGAAACCTGCTGACCCTTATCCGAAAGGGGGAAAGGGAGGAGAATACCCTGGTTGCCGTATGCAATTTTTCGGCAGTGGATTATGAAGCGTATCAGATGGGTGTTCCCTATCCCGGAAAATATAAGGAAATTTTTAACAGTGATAAGGAGGCTTACGGCGGCAGCGGTATGGGAAATCCCAGGGCAAAAACTGCCAAAAAGGCGGAATGTGATGAGCGGCCTTATTCCATAACGATTCAGGTAGCGCCGCTGGCTGTACAGATATTTTCTTATACAAAGGCAGAACCTAAAAAGACCGGAAAAAGACCTGCAGCATCTGTAAGAGTGCCGGTGTCCAAAGTGCGGAGACAGCTTCAGAAGACTATGGAGGAAGAATGGGAAAAAGCTGAAAAACAGAAAATTGAAAAATAAAGTACAGAAAGGTGGAGTGTATGAGAATACTCTTAACAGACGCATTGACAGAACCGTTAGAAATCGAAAGCATTGATGCTTTTTTTAAACAATATGTGACATGGGATTATTGGGAGAAAAAATTGCCCCTTATCGGAAACTTTGTAGGCAGGGTTCTGCTGGCTATTTTAGTTTATATCATTGCCAGCAAGCTGATTCATAAAATATGCAGACTGATTGCTGCTTCTATGAACCGGGCCAATGCAGATACAGGCGTCATACAATTTGTTTCCTCTTTTGTAAAGGCTGCGCTGTATTTTCTTCTGATTGTAAGCATTGCCACAAGCTTTGGGGTAAAGGAATCGTCCATTGCCGCACTTCTGGCATCCAGTGGTGTTGCCATTGGTCTGGCTTTGCAGGGTGGTCTGTCCAACCTGGCTGGCGGTGTGATTATTCTGATTTTGCGGCCTTTCAGCGTAGGAGATTATATTATTGAAAATGCGGGAAATCAGGAAGGAACCG
Organism: Blautia acetica; assembly: GCF_038739805.1. Lineage (NCBI taxonomy): Bacteria > Bacillati > Bacillota > Clostridia > Lachnospirales > Lachnospiraceae > Blautia > Blautia acetica. The sequence continues at coordinate 277,466 of NZ_JBBEWO010000001.1, forward strand.
TTGTCAAAATTGACTTGTTTTACACTACACTGTCCACGGTGGACAACCGGAGAATTACAGTTCCAAACGGAACCCTGACGAATTCCAGTATTGTCAATGTAACAGCAAAAGACAGCAGAAAGCTGGAAATCAAGGTAGGGATTTCTTACCAGGCAGATTTGAGAAAGGCCAAACAGATTCTGCAGGGCCTCCTTGAAGAAGATGCCAGTATTATGTCAGAAGAGGGAATGCAGGTGTTTGTAGACCAACTGGCAGCAGACAGTGTAATTTTAGGGCTGCGGGCCTGGGTGAAAACAGAGGAATACTGGGCGACCAAGTGGCGGCTCAACGAGGAAATTAAACTGGCTTTTGACGAAGCAGGTGTTGAAATTCCCTTTCCTCAGCTGGATGTTCATATCAAAGAACACTGACTTTATAGAGTCTTTAGAATATTTAAGAATCAAGAAATATTTTTTCCATTGGTTTGGTGATACAATAACACTATAACAGACAATGGAAGGACGGATGAATATGAAAACCCAGGTGTTGTATAAAAGCAGAACCGGCAATACAGAGAAGCTGGCAAAAGCGATTTTTGAAGCGATTCCCGGACAGTGCAAGGACATTGCACCTTTGGACGGGCAGATAAATTATGAAATGGGAGACATTTACTTTATTGGCTTCTGGACAGACAGAGGCAGCGCAAGTGTGGAGGTTCTGGATTATCTGGGAAGTCTGCAGGGAAAGAAAATTGCCCTTTTCGGAACCTGTGGTATGGGCAACAACCCGGACTATTATAAGAAAATTGAAGAAAATATCAGGGTCTTTATTGAAGATGACAACGAATATCTGGGAGCCTATATGTGTCAGGGGAAAATGCCCATATCCGTAAGAGAAAAATACGGACGCATGAAAAATGCGGAGAATGAAAAAATGGTAAATGCCATGCTGCACAACTTTGATATGGCTATGCTGCACCCGGATGCAGAAGACCTGCGGGCAGCACAGAGATTTGTGAAAGACATTTATGAAAAGCTGGAAAGGGAAGAGCAGAGTTATGAATAAGTTGAGAGAAATGCTGGCGAAGTTTATGTATGGCAGGTACGGCACAGACCGCCTGAATATGTTTTTACTGATTGTACTGATAGTGTGTGCAGGCCTGAATCTCTTTGTGAGAAACGGATATTTCAGTATTGTGATGAGTTCCTGGGAAACTTTGTTAATTGTTTTGATTTATTATCGGATGTTTTCCAGAAATATTCAGAAGCGGTATGCAGAGAATCAGAAATATCTGAGCCTGGAGAATAAGGTAAAACGCTTTTTTGGCAGAACCAAGTATATACAGGAGCAGAGAAAGGATTTCCATATCTATACCTGTCCTCAGTGCAGACAAAAAATCCGAATCCCCAAAGGAAAAGGAAAAATCAGTGTCCGCTGTCCGAAATGCGGGGCAGAATTTGTGAAAAAAAGCTGAAGCAAGTCTTGGTATTATGAAGTACATAACGGCGCTGCCGCATGAAATGCAGATGGGAGATGTCCCGGATTGCTGTTTCATGTGACAGCGCCGTATTTTATTTGGAAACGCTGGAGAAGCTAATGGTTACCATACCGCCGGAGGGAGTGTTGCTCAGGTTTAAGGTTCCGGCATGGGCCTTTATAACCTGTGCGGCAAACCACAAACCAAGTCCGTGATGGGAATTGGCACTTCGGGAAGTATCGTCACGCCACAGTCTTTCCGTGGCATGCGCCAGCGCCCCTTTGCTAAAGCCGGAACCTTCATCCGAGACTCTTATCTGCCAGCTGTTTTTCGTCTCCAGGCCTTCCAAAAACACCGCTTTTCCCGGAGGTGTATGTTCCACCGCGTTGAGCACCACGTTGAGAAAGGCCCGGAGCAGGCGGTCTTTCTGTAAATTGGCAGTTCCTTTTAGATGATGCTCTGTTCTAAGGGCAATGCCTCTGGAAACAGCGAGAGCTTCTGCGCTGCGGCAGAGCTCCTCAAAGAGTTGGGGCAGGCTGGAAGAAACAAAGGGTTCCTCAGCACCTTTGGATACTTCCAGCAGGCTTGTGACATACCAGATGGCCCGGTCATTGGCAGAGCCAATGGTTTCAGCCATTTTGCGGCTGTTCGGGGGCAAATCTTCTTCCAGCAGAAGTTCGGCATTGCCTCCGATTAAGGTGAGGGGTGTCTTTAGATCATGGGTCAGAGCGGCAATTTCCGATTCTCGTTCCTGTTGCGCCGTCCACTGGGCAGACAGAGAACGGGACAATTCCTGCCGCATGTTATCCATGGCCTGTAAGGCCTGGTCAAACTCCCGGATACCTGCATGGGGAAGGGGGAAATCCAGTTCCCGGGCGCCGATTTTTCTGCTGACCTGGCTGAACAGTTTCAGCTTTTCCTTGAGACGGCGGCCCAGCCACAGCGTATTCAGCAGCAGACACAGAACCCAGAAAATTCCAAGAATCGCCCACCACAGGTATTCAAAGGGAGGCAGTGAGCGGCGCAGCAGGGGATTTACAAATTCTCTTCTGTAGTACCAATGCAGCATAAGGGTGGTGCCGTCGGGGTAAGTATAGCGGTAAAAATGAATGTCATTGGTGTTTTGCTGCAGAACATTGGTAAGAAGGCGCAGCTCCTTTTTGGACGCATTGCTTTCCAGTACCTTTCCCTTCGGGTCAAACCATCCATAGGCAGGAAGAAAATCGCTGTTCGGGGTTTGGAAAGCGTCTGGTTTCTCTGCCAGCATTTTTTCAGCCTGCTGGTTGGACACAGAGCCATGGTAGATGATTCCGGTTCTTTGCAGTTGGGTCAGAACCCCAAGCCAGAGCAGAGCGCACAGGAGCATGCTTGCAAGCATAGTCATGGTAAAACGCAACAGAACCAGGGACAGGCTTATACAGGATTGTCTTTTCGCCATTTATATCCCACCCCCCAAACTGTCTCCACAGGATTCAGACTGCAGACTTTTAGTTTTGCGCGAATATTCTTAATATGCTCTGCAATGGCAGAGGAATTTCCCTCTGCGTCAAAGCCGAAAATGGCCTCATAAAGCAGTTCTTTGGTAAAGACCTGTCCGGCATGCAGAGCCAGATATTCGCAGATGGCATATTCTCCCTTTGTAAAAGGCAGAGCATGCTCTTGTGCAAAGGCCGTCTTTGCCTGCATATCAAAGCGCACACCGCCCCGTTTCAGAATATGAGCGGGCAGGCGACTTTCCCGCCTGATATGAGCATTTACCCGCGCCCGCAGTTCTGCAAGACTGAAAGGTTTTTTGATATAGTCGTCTGCGCCTAATCCAAAGCCCTGTACCAGTGCGGCGTCTTCTGTCCTGGCGGTCAGAAAAAGAATGGGGCAGTCCACCTCGGTGCGGATACGGCAGCACACGGAAAATCCATCTTCACCGGGCATCATAACATCCAGCAGAATCAGGTCGTATTGCTGACAGCGTTCCGGCGAAAGCCTCTGTCCGTCTGTTTCGGTATGAATCTGATGACCGTCCTTTGCCAGAGCCCTGCGCACTAAATCCAGCATATCAGAATCATCATCTACTATTAATATTTTTGCCATTTTAGTTCCCTCTTGTGTTTCATATAATTTCTATTCTTAATAGTACCACATTTTTTCTTTGTATTCTCTTTTTTTATTCATCCCTGCCATGTTTGAGTTTTCTTAATATCAAAACGGAAATGCCTCCGCAGGCAAGCAGAACCAGACTGCTTTGTATTCTGGCAAGGCCAGTGGTCTCATAGTAACCGGCAATTCCCAGCGCTGCGGAAACAGGATAAAAAGTCCTGAGCGTATTGGACATACTTGTAAACAGGCCGGCAAAAGAGTATATTTCGGCCAGAACCAGAGCCAGCCAATAGCTTTTTTTCCAGTAAGCTACAAGCGCAATGACAGGGGACACCGCTAAAAATACGCAAATACCCTCCAAAAAGTAGGATTTTAGAAAATGCAGAACCATATTTGTTGACAACGCGTGGATATGGAGAATAGCTTCGCCTAAAAACGTGATGGCAAAAAGCAACAAATAAAGCAGAATACTGAAGACAAAGGTAAGAAGCATTTTTGCGGCAGTCAGCCTGGTTTCGCTGACAGGAACCAGCAGCAGGGATTTTAAAGTGTCATCCTCCGCTTCCCGGCAAATCATATAGCTCCCCAACAGGGCAATCACTGCCGGAAGTACCAGCAGGGTGGCCCATGGCTGGGTCATGGTCATATACCAGCCGGCTTCTTCCAGATAAGGGGAACCATAATCAGTGCTTTTTCCGCCGATGAAAACCATGAAGGCTATCCCACAGACAGCAAAAATCGTAAGCAGTAAAAGGCTCAGGCGGCGGAGTTTTTGACATTCTGCCCAAAGGAAGATTTTCATATGTTCACCCCTTTCTCTTTAAAGAAATTGTTGCAAAGAAGACAGAAGCAGTACCCCAAATGCCGATACAAAGAAGCGCCCACGGAACAGAAATGGTTTGCGTAAGAGTCAGTCCCGGAATCTTTCCCTCTCTGGCAAGAATGGCAGAGAGACTGGCTATGGGATGTACATAGAGATTTACCGGCAGGATAAAAAATCCAAAGAAAATATAAAGCAGGATGATACAAACCGGCAGGACATATCCCTTTTGTGAAACAGCAGCAGCCAGAATCGGCAGTATAGAACATGCAGACAGAACAGCGATTTCCAGACATTTTTTCAACAGAAACAGAATGCTTTCCCATTGAAAAGGGGCACAACCGGAGGCGATACCGAACAAAACGGAGGCAGCCGCTGTTATCAGCATGAAGCAGAAGGAATACATCAAAACTATAAAAAATTTGCTGAAAAAACAGGCCGTTTTAGGGACAGGTATTATCCAAAGCTGTTTCAGTACATGAGCCTGATTTTCCTCGTGCATGAGTATGGTGCAGACAATACCCAAAATAAAGGGCAAAATCATAAAAACTGTATAGCCAAACGCAGACCACTTGTAGAACAGCAAGGGATCAAGGTCTGTTTTTCCAAAGGAACGGAAATAGATAACAGCAAAAAACGGCATGAGAAGAGCCGTAAGCAGCATAAGCCAAAACAGGCTTTTGCGACGTAGTTTCCAGAATTCTGTTTGAATCAGTTTAAGCAATGCCTTTTCCTCCTGTGATTTTTCTAAAATAGTCTTCCAGTGTGTTTCCACCAGTCGTCTGCTTTTGGTTTTTCTCCTCCAGTTCTTTCAGACTGCCCTCTTCTAAAAGGACGCCTCGGTGGAGAATCCCAATATCATCTGCCAACAGGGAAATTTCCGAGAGAATATGGCTGGAAATCAGGATGGTTTTGCCCTGTTTGACACTTAAATCTTTCAGAAAATCCCGTAGTTCGGCAATGCCCACAGGGTCAAGGCCGTTGGTTGGTTCATCCAGAATCAGCAGCTTGGGGTTATGCAGAAGCGCATTGGCAATGCCCAGGCGCTGCTTCATACCCAGAGAATATTTGGCAAACAGTTTTTTGTCCCTGTAGGGCAGCCCTACGATATGCAGAGCCTCCTGTACAGCCAGAGGGTCTTTGAGTCCTCTTAGCCGGGCAAAAATCTCCAGATTTTCGGTTCCCGTCAGATTGGGATAAAAGCCTGGCGCTTCAATGATAGCGCCAATATGGGGATAAAGCTGTTTTTGGTGTCCTTTTATGGGCTTTTGAAAGATTTTTATCTCTCCGGCTGTGGGGGAAGCCAGACCCAGCAGCAGTTTTATAAGCGTGGTTTTCCCGGCTCCGTTTCGCCCCAGAAGACCATAGATTTTTCCTCTTTCTACATGGAGACTGACTTTTTCCAACACGGTCTGTTCCCCATAAATTTTTGTCAGGTGTTTTGTTTCTATAACAAAATCATGCATATAAAATTCCTCGCTTTCCTTTTTCTGAAGCCAGCATAACATTTCTTTTTAAGGAAATTGTAAGGAAAAAGAAAAAAGATAGTTGTTTCGGTTTCCAAAAATCTATGTTAGAATACAACATATAAGACAAAAAAATGAGTCAAAAGTATAAATGAGGAAATGAAAATGGATAATATGAAACTGAAATACCTGGAACGAATGGCAGAGCTTTACCCTACCATAGCCAAGGCCTCTACAGAAATCATCAACCTGCAGGCGATTTTAAACCTGCCTAAAGGCACAGAACATTTTCTGACAGATATCCATGGGGAGTATGAAGCGTTTTCCCATGTGTTAAAGAATGGTTCCGGCTCTGTGCGGAGAAAAATTGACACGGTATTCGGCCACACCATGAGCCGGCAGGACAAGAAAAGTCTTGCCACGTTGATTTATTACCCCAGAGAAAAGATGAATCTCATTAAAAAGCAGGAACATGATAGGAAGGAGTGGTATAAAATCACCTTGTACCGCCTCATTGAAGTGTGTAAGAAAACAGCGTCTAAATACACCAGATCTAAGGTGCGCAAAGCTTTGCCGAAAGATTTCGCTTATGTGATAGAAGAACTGATTACCGAGCGGCCGGATATTACGGATAAGGAATCCTATTATGAGCAGATTATCCACACCATTATTGCCATCGGGAGAGCAGAAGAATTTATCATTGCCCTGGCAGAGCTGATTCAGAGACTGGTGGTAGACCATCTGCATATCCTGGGTGATATTTACGACAGAGGGCCGGGGCCTCATCAGATTATGGATAAGCTGGAAAATTATCATTCCCTGGATATTCAGTGGGGAAACCATGATGTTGTCTGGATGGGGGCAGCGGTGGGACAGGCCTGCTGTGTAGCTACGGTGGTGCGGATTTGTGCAAGGTATGCGAATCTGGATATTCTGGAGGACGGGTATGGTATCAACCTGCTGCCCCTGGCGACCTTTGCCCTTACTTATTATAAGGATGACCCCTGTATTTGTTTTAAAATCAAGGGACACAATACCCTGAATCCGGTGGAGCAGGACTTGAACATGAAAATGCACAAGGCCATTTCCATTATTCAGTTCAAACTGGAAGGACAGCTCCTTATGCGCCGCAGAGAATTTGGTATGGCAGACAGGGCGCTTTTGGATGATATTGATTATACCGAAGGAACCATTACTTTAAACCGCAAGACCTATAAGCTGATGGACAATCATTTTCCTACCATTGATCCGGACAATCCTTACGAGTTGTCTAAAGAAGAAAAAGAAGTAGTGGAAAGGCTGATTTTTGCTTTTGTAAACTGCGAAAAACTCCAGCGGCATATGCAGCTTCTTCTGAAAAAGGGCAGTATGTATAAAATTTACAACCGAAACCTTTTGTATCACGGCTGTATTCCATTAAATGAAGACGGCACGTTTAAGGAAATTCAGGTATACGATAAGGTTTACAAGGGAAAAGAACTGTACGACGTGCTGGAAACTTATGTGCGGAAGGCCTTTGTAGCTGTGGATGAACGGGAAAAGGAGAAAGGAAAGGACATTCTGTGGTTTATCTGGAGCAGTCCCTCTTCGCCGCTGTTTGGAAAAGATAAAATGGCAACCTTTGAACGGTATTTTCTGGCAGAAGAGGAAACGCATAAAGAGAATAAAAATGCCTACTATAAATTTCTGGAAGACGAAGCGGTGGCGGACCGGATTTTACAGGAGTTCCATGTGACAGGAGAATGTACCCACATTGTAAACGGCCATGTTCCGGTACACCACGGGGCGGGAGAAAGCCCCATTAAATGCGGCGGAAAACTGCTGATTATTGACGGCGGATTTTCCAGAGCATACCAGAAAGAAACGGGGATTGCAGGTTATACGCTGATTTACAATTCCTGGGGGATGATTTTGGCCGCCCATGAACCATTTACTTCTGCGGCAGACGCCATTAGTAAGGAAAGCGATATTCTCTCAGACAGTATTCTGGTGAAGCGCACCGTGAAGCGCAAAACCGTGGGAGAAACCGATATTGGTATGAAATTAAAAGAAAGGATAGCAGAGCTGGAGGAACTTCTGGCAGCGTACAGAGACGGCCTGCTGATAGAAAAATCATGAGACACGAAGAAATTCCTATTCAGGTAGAGGGTTCTGCGCCCGAGACTCATTTGACAACGTATATTTTAGGAGATTATCTGGACGAGGCGCCAAATGACATCAGACCTTTGGTGCTTATCTGTCCGGGAGGTGCTTATGCCATGACCTCCAACCGGGAGGCCGAGCCGGTAGCCCTGCAGTTTAATGCCATGGGATACCATGCAGCCATTCTCAGATACTCCTGTGCTCCGGCCGTATTTCCCACTTCTCTTTTGGAGGTGGCAGCCAGTGTGAAGTATATCCGGGAACATGCCAAAGCGTGGCGGGTGAGTCCGGATAAAATTCTGATTATGGGATTTTCAGCGGGAGGACATTTGGCAGCCAGTTATGGTGTTTTCTGGGATGAAAAATTTGTAAGAGAAGCCTTTTCGTGTACCAGAGAACTGCTGCAGCCAAACGGACTGATTCTGTGCTATCCGGTTATTAGTGCAGATGAGAGCATTGCCCATGTGCCCAGCCTGCAGAACCTGCTGGGAGAACAGTATGAGGCGAAAAAAGAAGAGATGTCTTTGGAAAAACAAGTGGGAGAACAGGTGCCGGAAACCTTCTTGTGGCATACTTTTGAGGATAAGACAGTTCCCTTCTGGAACTCTTTTCGTTTTGCAGAGGCGATTGGAAGAGCCGGAATTCCTCTGGAATATCATCTTTATCCCACGGGAGAGCACGGCTTGTCCCTGGCTGTGGACAGTATCCGCAGAAAAGACGGCAGCGGTTCTGAAAAAGGGTGTGAAAGCTGGTTTCCGCTTTTGAAATCCTGGCTTTTGCGGAAATTTGGCCTGTAAAATACCGTATGCGGCAAAAAAATCCTTGCAATGACAGGGACAAGTATGCTATAATACAGGCGTTGCCGAGCGCAATGAAGAAAATAACCACGCCTGTGAATACCAATGGACGGTGCTTACAAAGTCCCGGAGGTGAAGAAGCAGGTGGAAGTGTAAACCAAAAGGAGAGAAAAAAATGAGCGTTATTTCAATGAAACAGTTACTGGAAGCAGGTGTTCATTTCGGACATCAGACAAGAAGATGGAACCCTAAAATGGCTCCGTACATCTACACAGAAAGAAATGGTATCTACATCATCGACTTACAGAAATCTGTAGGTATGGTTGACGATGCTTACAAAGCAATCGCTGACATCGCTGCTGATGGCGGTACAATTCTGTTCGTAGGTACAAAGAAACAGGCTCAGGACGCTATCCAGACAGAAGCTGAAAGATGCGGTATGTTCTATGTAAATGAAAGATGGTTAGGCGGTATGCTGACAAACTTCAAAACTATCCAGAGCAGAATCGCAAGATTAAAAGAAATCGAAGCTATGGAAGCTGACGGAACATTTGATGTTCTTCCTAAGAAAGAAGTTATCAACCTGAAGAAAGAACTGGCTAAATTACAGAAAAACCTTGGCGGAATCAAAGAAATGAAGAAACTTCCGGATGCTATCTTTATCGTAGACCCGAAAAAAGAAAGAATCTGTGTACAGGAAGCTCACACATTAGGTATTCCACTTATCGGTATTGCTGATACAAACTGTGATCCGGAAGAATTAGACTATGTAATTCCAGGAAACGACGATGCTATCAGAGCCGTAAAATTAATTGTTTCCAAAATGGCAGACGCTGTTATTGAAGCAAATCAGGGCGAAGCTGCTGACGCTGAAGAAATCTTCACAGAAGAAGCAGAAGAGGCTGTAGAAGAATAATTTTTTCTATTATACAGGAGGAAATGAAAATGGCTATTACAGCAGGAATGGTAAAAGAATTAAGAGAAATGACAGGCGCTGGTATGATGGACTGTAAGAAGGCTCTTACAGCTACAGAAGGCGATATGGATAAAGCAGTAGAATTTTTAAGAGAAAAAGGTCTTGCAACTGCTCAGAAAAAAGCTGGCCGTATTGCAGCAGAAGGTCTTTGCCAGACTCTGGTATCTGCAGATGAAAAACACGCAGTTGTTGTTGAAGTAAATGCAGAAACAGACTTCGTTGCAAAGAACGATACTTTCCAGGGATATGTTGCTCAGGTTGCTGAAGCTGCTATGGAAACAGAGGCTGCTACAACGGAAGAATTCCTTGCTTCTACATGGAAATTTGATACAACAAAGACAGTAAACGAAGCACTGGCTGCTCAGATTGCTGTTATTGGTGAAAACATGAACATCAGAAGATTCGCTAAGGTGACAGAAGAAAACGGATTCGTTGCTTCTTACACACATATGGGTGGAAAAATCGGTGTTCTGGTAGACGTTGAAACTGATGTTGTAAACGATGCTGTAAAAGAAATGGCTAGAAACGTAGCTATGCAGATTGCAGCTTTAAAGCCACAGTACACAAACAGCTCTGAGGTAAGCGAAGAGTACATTGCACATGAAAAAGAAATTCTGCTTGCTCAGATTATGAACGACCCGAAAGAATCCCAGAAACCGGAAAAAGTTATCCAGGGTATGATTAACGGACGTATCAACAAAGAATTAAAAGAAATCTGTCTGTTAGACCAGGTTTATGTAAAAGCAGAAGATGGAAAACAGAACGTAGCGAAGTATGTAGAAGAAGTTGCTAAAGCAAACGGCGCTAAGATTGCAATCAAAGGCTTCGTTCGTTTTGAAACAGGCGAAGGAATCGAGAAAAAAGAAGAGAACTTTGCTGAAGAAGTTGCAAAACAGATGGGAAACTAATCTGAAATTGAATAAAGTCTGGAAATGTGCTTAAGATCAAGCAATTATGTATGATTGAAGCAGTTTTAAACCTTTCGTAAATTATTTAAATCTATCATAAAATATCGGGTGGATTTTCGTCAAAGTTTCGTCGGAAAATTCGTCAAGAGATTTGACGAAACAGAGTGTGCGAAGTTTGCGTAGTTTTTAATTTATCGGAAGGGAACAGATGATATTGAGTGTTGAGGGTATATTACGAAAGTGATATACCCTCTTTTTTTGTGTCAGCAATGAAATAAACCACCTGCTATGCGGGTGGTGGGAGAAATCTTTAGATATAAGCAAGAACTCCTGTGCTATGATGAATGTGGGTCTGCAAAACCACAAATAAAAGCACAGGAGGTCCAAATAATGGACGTAAATAGTTTAGCT